>NZ_QSCK01000025.1:0-65152 GCF_003463035.1 Roseburia sp. OF03-24
CACTGGCTGAACTGGACTGGTAATTATACCGGAGGTTCCGGTGGAGATCAGACCGTGGATACAAAGAAATTTACATTCACAATGCCGGCAGGAGATGTCACGATGACAGCCAATGCAGAAGCAAATAGATATACGATCCATTTTGATCCAAACGGCGGAGCCGGACATATCGACGATATCGAAACCACGTATGATACCGATGTGACACTGCCGGATGTATGGAATGCAGATGGAACAGCAGCCTATGTGAAATACACACTCGATGGTCAGAATGTGACAGATGGTGTCATTTCAGGGGCAATTCCAAAGGCAATGATGGCAGGATATGAAGAGGAAGATGCCGAAAGTGAAGAAACTGGAATCGAAGATACTGAAACCAAAGATGATGAGAATTCAGATATCGAGGACGAGGATACTGGAAAAGATGGTAATGACGCGGAGTTGGATGAAATTGAAGAAGATAAGAAAGCCGAAGCACCAAAGAAAAAGGTATATGCATCCATTTTTATGGGATGGGCTTTGGAAGATGGCAAAGATACCTTTATCCCGAAGTGGAAAGCCGGAGATATCGTTCAGAACCTTGTAGCAGAAGATGGTGGAGAGATCACACTTTATGCTGTATGGGATGATTGTCCGTGGATTCAGGCGCAGGATCTGTATTACACTTTAGAGCAGGCACAGAGCGGATTTATCACGGAAGAAGAGATTTTAAGACATGCAACAGCGACCGACCGTGAGGATGGAAGCCCGATTTTACCGGGAACAAACCCTGCTCCAAGTGATCCGGAGGTTTTCACATCCTTTACGATCCCGGACTATCAGGAAAGTGAGTTTACAAACCTGCAGCATGATTTTGCAACATCCGAGAATCTGACTGTAGTTGACCATACAGGAAATACTTATGTGAAACAGATCATGGTGTATGTAGTTGACACAACGCCTGTTGTAGAAAAGCCGGAAGGAAAGACCAGATTTATCAGTGAGAAATATTTTAAATTAGATCATGAACATGGCGGATTGGAAGAAAATTCTATCTGGATGACAAATCCGGAATATCGCGCCGCACTGCAGAGGGCATTTGATAATTTGAAAAATGACACGCCGGAAGATGAGTTTTTGATCCCGCATGAAACGATTCTGGAGATGAAGCAGTACATTCAGGACCATGGTATTGGAAACAGTAAAGAACCAGATGCGTTGACAGAGTTTTATAATCGTTTTATGGCGCCGAATAAAGTAAGATAAAAATTGCGACGTCGCAATAAGGGAAGATGATACATGAGCATCTTCCCTATTGTATATTGTAGGATAATGAGTGATGTGCTATGATTTGGAGGGAAAGATGACTGTAATTTTGATTATATTGATAATTTATACGGTCTTTTTAAATATGATGCTGCTGTTCTTTTATAAAGAGTACAGGCTTTGTAAGCTGGAACTTGATTTGATAAAACGGACTGTGGAATGGAGTACGTGTGAAGAGAGAAAATATTTTAGATAAGACATCAAAAGAAAACAGTGAAAAGGAAACAGGGAAAAATACAGAATATTTTTCTATGTTGGATAAATCTATTGCCGAAGCAGAAGCGGGGGATTTTATTACAAAGACAATAGATGAGTTGGAAACATATGAATGATAAAAGAATATTGAAAAAGGTAATAAGAATGAGAAAAGAATATGATATTAAAAAATTAAATCCCAAAAAGAATCCATATTCAAAGAGGATTGGAAAGCAAGTGAACATAAATCTTACGAGCAGTGCAGAAGAGGACTTGAGAATAAATGTTTTGACAGATCAGGAACAGTGTGATAGTATGAGACTAGAAAAAGGGGCACTGCCGATAGACGGTTAGTCCGATTCGCTATTTGAATATCAAAGATAGTCGCCTAGTTTGCAGACCGGGGCGGCTATTTTTGTGGCTTATTATTATCCTTGCCAAAGGTATATCCAAGACCAAAGCAGGTTAAGCCGAAGCTTACCACTGCAATAAAGTCAACAATACTCATGGCTTAGCCCTCCTTTCCAGGAAGTCAGTGACTTCTTTAGATTCCTTTTCAGGTTTCTATGTAATCAGAGGGTCACAGTCCCTCTGTTGAAGGACTAACCGCCTACCGTTATGGCAGTACCCGTAAATGATTGTAACAGGTAAGAATAGAGTGTGCAATAATAAAATGACGAATAAAGTTGAAAAATAGAATAAGCAATGAATGTAAAAAGGAAGATGACAAAAGAGCATCTTCCTTTTTCTTTTATCCGTATTTTCCTAAAGGAAACAAAAATAGTCAAATCCTTTCTTTTATTCCGTTGAAAACCCAGAAACTACTTTCTATACTAAAATCATCATTTACGATTAAGGAGGAAAAGATTATATGGTAGCGGAAAAACAGATAGCAAAAGAAATGGATTCTATTGCGGAGTTAGTAGAACTTTTAAAGCAAAATCAAAAAATGGAGAGTGCTGCAAACATTGTTGCAATGGCTGTGTATGTTGGGAAAATTGATGCAAAGTTAGATCAGTTATTAACGGAAGTCAGAGATGTACAGAACCAGTTAAAAAATATACCGGAAACTGGTAACAGGACATCAATGACGTCATATTTAAAAACGACAGTAGATCATTTGTCTGTGCAGTATAAACAAATGAAAGAAGACTTGACACAAACAAAAGATACCATGAAACAAAAGGCGGGGGAAATTGTAAAAAATGTAAGAAAAGAGGGAATAAAAGCACTGAATGGTGTGACAGAGTTTTTTAAAATTGGAGAAAGATTAAAAAAAATAGAGAACAAGGCGAAAGCAAATTTATCTAAGGTAGATGAAATGATTGAACGGCTTGACATGTTTGGTAAAGGCATGGATGAAGCAAAAAGACAGGCAGTACATTCTGTAAATATTTTAAAAGGAAAAAGTGAACAACAGAACGTTGGAAGCATCTCATCTAAAATGGATGTAATAAAGAAGCCATTCATAAAAGAAAAAGAGATTTTAGGAAACATTTTACAGTTAACAGATAATGCATTGAATAGGTGTGAAACATTATCACAGGAGGCCAAAGGCTGGTATGCTGGTGAGTTTGTTCAGGATGAAAAGACATATCATACATCGGCATCACTTGAAAAGAAAACGGATGATGCCATTAAGAGAGGTCTGCATAAAAAAAGATAGTTTTATAATAATTTATCTAAAAGAATCCATATTCAAAGAGGATTGGAAAGCAAGTGAACATAAATCTTGCGAGCGGTGTAGAAGAGAACTTGAGAATAAATGTTTTGACAGATCAGAAACAGTATGATAGTATGAAACTAGAAAAGGGTACTGCCGATAGACGGCTAATCCAAGTAAATTAGTTTGACAAAAATTGCCGCTTAGTTTACCAGACGTGGGCGGCTATTTTTGTGGCTTATTATTATCTTTACCGAATGTGTATCCGGCACAAAAGCAGGTTAAGCCGAAGCTTACCACTGCAATAAAATCTACAATACTCATTGGCTTAGCCCTCCTTTCCGGGAAGTCAGAGACTTCTTTAGATTCCTTTTCAGGTTTCTATGTAATCAGAGGGTCACAGTCCCTCTGTTGAAGGACTAACCGCCTACCGTTATGGCAGTACCCGTAAATGATTGTAACAGGTAAGAATAGAGTGTGCAATAATAAAATGACGAATAAAGTTGAAAAATAGAATAAGCAATGAATGTAAAAAGGAAGATGACAAAAGAGCATCTTCCTTTTTCTTTTATCCGTATTTTCCTAAAGGAAACAAAAATAGTCAAATCCTTTCTTTTATTCCGTTGAAAACCCAGAAACTACTTTCTATACTAAAATCATCATTTACGATTAAGGAGGAAAAGGATTTATGGGACAATTTAGCTGGATTTATTCAGACACGGACAAACAACTGGTAGATAACAAAAAAGCAGATGCATATTTGTTAGTTCCACCGCCGTTTCAGGAAAAATATGGAAAAGCGATTTATGAGGGATGTTATGACGGTTATGGACATTTTGGAATATACGATGTCTATGATCTGATTGTTGAATGGAATAAGCAGATGATTCCGGAAATCATAGAACGAATTGAAGCCGGAAAATGGCGTTGTGACAGTACCGAAAGTAATGTGCGTAATCTTCGAAATTATTATGAGGGTAAAAATCTTGACTGTGAGCTGCGTTTACTGGGCATTGTAATTGCCTGCTATGATGAGGATAACTTTGTCTTGCAGTATCCGATTAAGATCACAAGTAAAGAAATGGATTATGAGTGTGTTAAGCCGTCAAAAGGTGATCCATGTCAGGGATGGGAGTCATGTGAGGAGGAAGAATGGGAAAACAAATTTCAGATAGAAGAGAACAGTTATGAGGACGATAGCTGCGAAGAAAATGAAGAGCTGGAAGATGAGTTTTTATCATTTAAAAGAGGAAGGGCAAGGTAATTTATAAAATGTATGGAATTATAACAGGGATCGTAGATGAGAATCATATATTGGTCAAACCATTCTGGGAAGAAGAGATGGTAGCCGTTTATGGAACGGAAGAACAGATGGAAGAAGTACAGTTTATATTGGAGTGCAGCAAGATGGGAAAAGATACGGCATCATTGATCGTATTTTTTGATGAAGAATTGCTGGAATTGAAGCAGGGAGGGGAGGGCACCGGATATGGAGAATAATGAAGAAAAATATAAAAGATTATTTTCAGCAGCTGAAGAGGTAATAAGAAGTGCATTTGCTGATGAGAAAGGTATGAGACAGTATCTTGATTTTCAGATGCGGATTCCCGGTTATTCCGTACATAATACAGCGATGATCATGGCGCAAAGACCAGATGCTTTGAAAGTACAGAATTTCAGATACTGGAAAAACAAGGGGCTATATGTACATGCTGGTGAACAGGGAGTAGCTGTTCTGGTTCCAGCAACAGGAAGCAGTGGACATTTGGTTTTTAAAATTGGATACGTGTTTGATATGAAGCAAACGAACGCAAGTCCGGAAAAAATGTCAGAATTACTGAAAGAAGAAAAGCGTGAGCAGATAAATAAGGAAAAAATAATATGGCTGCTTACAGAACTAAATCATACGACAGAAAATGAAGTGTTGAAACGATATCTGTTTTACAATGCGACAGAAAGTGATGATGACATAGTAGAAATCAATAACAGACTGCAGGCTGAAATTGTAAATTATATAGTTTACAGGAATTATGGGTTCAATATGGAGAGTCATTCATTTCCCAATCTGGACAATGAAGTGATCCGGAATATGAAGATTACAGATAAGAAAGAAATGCTGCAGAATGCCAGAAAACATGCTGATGAAGTGATACAGCTGATCAACAGTCAGATTTATCAGTTAAATAAGAAAGAAAAAAGTCAGACGGAAGGTTCTGTCACAAAAAAAGAGAATCCAGTTAAGGATGATAAGCAGGAAAATATAACAGAGAAGGATATTTCAGAAAATCCAGTCCGGGAAAATATTCCGTCAGAGAATGGGACGTCCCGTAATAAAATTGAAGATTTTGGAAAGAAGATCGGTGGGGCAAGAAAGGATTTATGGAAGGATCGCGGTCTGGATATCACAGACATTCAGAATATGAATGCTGCAGAAGCAGCAAAGTATATTACAAAGGATAATATATGGAAAAAACCGGATTATATGAAACTGATTCAGGAAGGGATGCCTGTACATGCTGCATTTTTTATGAAAGAAGTTCGAAATGCGCTTCCGGCTAAGGTTGTGTATTCAAGGAATGATGTAACTCCGGAACAGATCAGAAAACGCCAGGAAGATTATATCCATTTAATTCAGGATGTAAAAGAGATGCTATTTGAGGTAAAGACAGATCCAGATATAAATTCTTTTTTCTTTGAATTTACACAAACCGGCAAGTATATTATGCAGACAACGGCATTTTCGGTAACACCGACAGAGGCAGGATATGCGGTAACGAACAGACTGTTAAATGCAATGCAGATGAATATCAGAACGATAGATCGTAAAATAGCAAAGGAACAATTTGGGGTATCTGAGGATGAAAAACTGCCAAGAGGATTTTCTATTCGTTATTTGCCTGGAGTAAAAGAATATGTTGTAATGAAAGGAAAGTGCAGGATTGCGGACGGTATACAGTCTCAGGCGGAAGCGATTGAATATGCAAGAAAGGCGGCAGAACGGGGCAATAGCACACGCAAGAAAAAATTTGTCCCAAAACAGTTGGAACAAATTAAAAGAAATGGTCCTTCGTATGATGTGACACCAGAAAATCCGGCAACTGGTAAGCAATATATGGAAAAGTTCGGATTTGCAGGGGGAGAGTTCGGCAACTGGATGAATGAAAAAGACCGGCAGGCGGTGTTGGATATGGGATATGATGCGCTTATGGATTTGGCATATGCATTAGAAATAGATCCGACAGACATTGCCCTGGGAAACAGACTTTCAATCGCGTTTGGAGCGAGAGGAAGCGGTAATGCCCTGGCACATTATGAGCCAATGAGAGAAGTAATCAATCTGACAAAAATGCGTGGTGCTGGAAGTCTGGCACATGAATGGGGGCATGCATTTGATGATATAATCGGAAAAAAACTTGGTCTTGACCATGAAGTGGGAGAACAGACATTTATGAGTACGCATGCTGGAAGCAAAAAAATCCCACAGTCAATGAGGATGCTGATCCATACCATGAAATACCGGCCAGCTACGGAGCAGGAATTAGCCGAGATGAATGAGACTGCATGTATTCGTGCAGAGAGATATATGAATTCTATTTTGAATCGGCTATTTCCGGAAGATACAATGGAAAGTATGTATACAGATAAGCTGAGTGAAATCAGAGAAACAATTTTATCTATGCCGGAAGAGATCAGTATTGAATTAGATGGAGCGGATCGGACGGAAGACCATAAGATCAGATGGATTGCAGAAAGGGTAGAGGAACTGAATCAATTAAGAAAAAGTGCTCTGGGACATATTATCACTAAGGATGTCCGGGATACATTATATCGTGCTGTTTATGTGTTCGAATGCACGAAAAGGAATGGATTAACCGAGGCAATGGTGGAAACAGAGTTTTTTAAAAATTCTGTAAAGGCAGATGCCATATATGGGAAAGAAGATAAGGGATACTGGCAGAGTACGCAGGAAATGTTTGCTCGTGCATTTGCATGTTACATACATGATAAACTTCCATGGAAATCTGATTATTTGTGTGGACATTCTGAATCTGCAGTTATGTATGATTATTCAGAGTCCGAGCCAAAGCTGATCAAAGCATTGCCGGAGGGACAGGAAAGAGAACAGCTGAATCAGTGCTTTGACAGGTTGTTTGCAGAGTGTCGTGAAATGGGATTGTTAAAACCGGCAACGGAGAACATTGATATAGAAAAATATCGTGATATGCAGTCGCAGGGAGAAAATGCAGAATGTGCAGAATATATTCAGCAAAGAAGAAAGGTAAGGTAAGCGATCAGGAGATGGTTCATATTTAGGATAATTTTTGACATTTCTGCGTGCACTATGGGATATTTTACATGTGGCATGGTTTGCAAATCCTATTTATTGCTATAATAGATTTGTTGTCTTTAAAATACTTAATTCTACAAATTTCTCACTTGTTTATAGATACATTTATGACGAAAGGGTGAGAAAGATCGGAACAGTAATTTATTTACATAATGTGATAAGGGATAAAATTATGTCAAAGAAGAGTACACCAGAATATGTTAAAGAAATACGAAGAAATCAATATTCCATGGATGGAAATATTGAGAAAATTTTTTCAGAATGTGAAATTACATCATATCCTATTAATGTCTTTCAAATAGCCAGAAAATTAGAGTTTGATATTATTTATGGGAAATTTAAACAAGATAATGTTTATGGTGTTATGTGGGATGGCGATGAGCCTTTAAACGTTGGTGGAAAACAAATGTATCGGGCAATTTTGCTAAATAAGCAAGATTCATTGGAGAGACAAGCATTTACAGTGGCACATGAAATCGGTCATTTTATGCTTCATTGTAAGGATAATACAAATTTTTATGAACGGTATCATGGCGGTGCAGAGCAGACAGACAGTCAAAAGTTAATAGAGGATCAGGCGGATTTTTTTGCGGCTAATTTACTCCTTCCTAAAAAACTCATGAAAGCCTATATATCGCAGCACAATAATCTGTCAAGGTCAGATCTTATTTCAAAAATATGCAAGGATTTTTTGGTGGAAAGAGCCACAGTAGATAAGCGCTTTAAGGAATTAGGCTATGAGTGATATAAATCAGGTTGGTAATAATTCAAATGATTGTGATTCTCTGAATATAAGTGCATTGGAATTCAATCCGAGTGCCAGCAACGTATCTGAAGATATTGAGAATCTTTTGGTGGATGAATCGATATCTGAGAGTGAAAATGAAAATAAATATGCTAGCGATAAAAAAGAGATTTCGGAATTGTTCCAAAATTCTTATATGCATATGGATGTAGAATTTCAAAAATATCTGGAAAATTTTAATGAGTCGGTAAAGAATACTGAACGTCAAAAGTATGTATTAAAAATAATATTTTTTATATGTGTGATGGTTGTTTTATTTTTTGTTATATTGTTCCCGTATTTTCTTGTATTTATGTTCCGCACAAAAGTTACGGATGCGACTGTAATTACGCTGGGTATTTCATCAACAGCAGAAGTGGTGTCTTCGATTATCGTGCTGCCTAAGATAATTGCAAAATATCTCTTTATAAGAAAGAGGAAGATAATAAGCGGGAAATTATTTCCAATATGCAAATGTATAATCATAACAAACAAAAAAGGATGTAAAAGTAACCCTCCTTAGACTCTATCCAAGAGAAAAAGGAGGGTTTTTGAGTCTGTCTGAGAACTGATAGATAAGTAATTAATAAAGTGTTGATATGAACCGGGAAAATTCCCAGATTGAATTTGCTATCATAATATGATAGAATCACATAACATGAGTATGGAAATAGTCAGGTAAGACCATTAGAAAAAGCAAAAGAAACAGTGAGGATTTAACAGTTATATGAGTCAGAAAGTTACAACGGGAGTGCGCCCGACACTGCGCATTGCAGATAAAAAACAGATTCCGTCAACAGAACCGGAACGTCAGTATTATTTTATTGATATTGCAAGGGATTATGTAAGACAGCTTTCGGAGCAAAAAGGATCTCCCTTAACCTTTTTTACTCAAACATTCGGATGCCAGATGAATGCAAGGGACTCCGAAAAATTAGTCGGTATTCTGGAAAAGATCGGCTATGTGCAGGAAGATTCCGAGGAAGCAGATTTTGTTATTTATAACACCTGTACAGTTCGTGAGAATGCAAACAATAAAGTATACGGACGACTGGGATACTTAAACGGCTTTCAGAAGAAAAATCCATTTATGATGATCGGACTCTGCGGTTGTATGATGCAGGAACCGACAGTAGTAGAAAAGATTAAACAGAGTTACCGTTTTGTAAACCTGATCTTTGGAACACATAATATCTATAAATTTGCAGAGCTGATCGTTACCGCATTGGAAAACAGTTATTCAGAGCATGCGGCAGGTCATGGTACATCCATGACGATCGATATCTGGAAAGATACCGATAAGATCGTTGAGGATCTTCCGGTTGAAAGAAAATACTCCTTTAAATCAGGTGTTAATATTATGTTTGGATGCAACAACTTCTGTAGTTATTGTATCGTACCGTATGTGCGCGGCAGGGAGCGGAGCAGAGAGCCCAAAGAAATCATCCGTGAGGTGGAACGCCTTGCGGCTGACGGAGTTGTGGAAATTATGCTCCTGGGACAGAATGTCAATTCTTATGGCAAAAATTTAGAGCAGCCAATGACGTTTGCACAGCTTTTGCAGGAGATCGAAAAGGTAGATGGCATTGAGCGTATCCGTTTTATGACTTCCCATCCAAAGGACCTTTCCGATGATCTGATCGAAGTTATGAAAAATTCCAAAAAGATCTGTAAACATCTGCATCTTCCATTACAGTCAGGAAGCAGCCGTATTTTAAAACTGATGAACCGCCGCTATGACAAGGAACATTATTTAGAACTGGTAGATAAGATCCGTGCCGCAGTGCCTGATATTGCACTTACAACGGATATTATTGTCGGATTCCCTGGAGAGACAGAGGAAGATTTTGAGGAAACCATGGACGTGGTACGTAAAGTGCGTTATGACAGTGCATTTACATTTATTTATTCAAAACGTACCGGCACCCCGGCAGCCGTGATGGACGATCAGATTTCGGATGACGTGATCAAAGCACGTTTTGACCGTTTGTTAAAAGAAGTGCAGACTATTTCCGCAGAAAAAGCCGGAGCGCTGACCGGACAGACACTTCCGGTTTTGATCGAAGAAAAAAATGAGCAGGATGCAGCTCTTGTGACTGGCAGACTTAGCAATAACTCGGTAGTACATCTGCCTGGAACAGAGGATATGATAGGAAAAATCGTGGATGTGAAACTTCTGGAATGCAAAGGCTTCTACTATATGGGGGAGTGTGTATAAAACTCTGAGAAGAAGCCTTTGGCTTCTACTATATGGGTGAGTGTGTATAAAATCCTGAGAAGAAGCCTTCGGCTTCTACTATATGGGTGAGTGTGTATAAAATCCTGAGAAGAAGCCTTCGGCTTCTACTATATGGGTGAGTGTGTATAAAATCCTGAGAAGAAGCCTTTGGCTTCTACTATATGGGTGAGACAGTGTAAGTGTAAAATTTTATGAAGAAAAGAGATATCATTTTTTTAAGTGTTATTTTTATTTGTCTGGCAGGGTTTGCGGCAGGTTTTTATCTGACACATCAGAATACCGGTGCAAGTGTGGAGGTTACGGTAGATGGAAAGGTTTATGGTACTTACCCGCTTGATGAGGATGATGAGATTCCGATCCGGAAAGATGGGAAAACAACGAATCTGCTTGTGATAAAGGACGGAAAAGCTGATGTGACGGAAGCTGACTGCCCGGACAAACTCTGTGTGCATCAGAAAGCTATTTCAAAAACAAATGAGACGATCGTCTGTCTCCCGAACAAAGTAGTGGTGCAGGTGATCGGTGCCGGAGAAAGTGAGTTGGATTCCATTGCGAGATAAGAAAAAAACAGCATATTTAGGTGTTTACCTGGCACTGGCACTCATCTGCAGCTATGTGGAATCACTGATTCCGTTTTATTTTGGAATACCAGGTGTAAAACTTGGACTAACAAATATAGTTGTGGTTCTGATGCTTTACTGCGTGGGAACGAAAGAAGCACTGGCAGTGTCTGCACTGCGTATTGTACTTTCCGGTTTCCTGTTTGGAAATATGTTCAGTATTTTATATAGTCTTGCAGGCGGACTGCTTAGTTTTCTTGTGATGTATCTGCTGAAAAAAACAAAATGGTTTGGTGTTCTGCCTGTCAGTGTGAGTGGCGGAATCTTTCACAATGTAGGTCAGCTTGTTGTGGCTGCTTATGTTGTGGAAAATTATAATATTTTTTATTATATGCCGGTGCTGCTGATCGCCGGTGCACTGACTGGATTTTTGGTCGGTATTGCGGCACAGGAAATGATAAAACGGATCGGAAAACGGATGGTGTAACAGGAGGATTTTAGCATGTATTCATACATCAAAGGTGTTTTGACGGATATGGACGAGGAGAGTATCGTGGTGGAGACCGGTGGGATCGGTTATCATATTTACACGACAGGACAGACATTCCGGTATCTTCCTTCTGTCGGGGAAGAAGTAAAAGTATATACTTATCTGCATGTCAGGGAAGATGCCATGCTGCTTTTTGGATTTCTGACAAAGGACGAATTAAAGATTTATAAGTTACTGTTAGGTGTCAGTGGAATCGGACCGAAAGGAGCACTTGCGATCTTATCCGTGATGACGACGGATGATCTCAGGTTTGCAGTTCTCGGTGATGATGCGAAAGCAATCGCTAAGGCACCGGGAGTAGGTGCAAAGACAGCCCAGAGACTGATTCTTGAATTAAAAGACAAACTGAGTCTGGAAGATGCATTTGAACAGAAATTTGAAAAGACAGGTGAGTCCACAGAAAATCATGCCAGTGGCACTAAGAATGAGGCAGTACAGGCTCTGGTCGCGCTTGGCTATTCGTCTTCCGAAGCTCTTCGGGCATTAAACGGTATTGAGATCACGGAAGAGACGGATGTGGAAGAAATATTAAAGATGGCATTGAAGAAGATGGCATTTTTATAGAAATGTGGTGAAAAGTTAAATGGAAAAAAGAGTCATTTCCACGCAGGTGCAGGAAGAGGATATTAAAATTGAAAAAAGCCTGCGTCCGCAGACGCTTGATGATTATATCGGACAGCAGAAAGCAAAGGAAAATTTAAAAATATATATTGAGGCGGCAAAACAAAGGGGAGAGTCCTTAGATCATGTGCTTTTTTACGGTCCTCCCGGACTTGGAAAAACGACGCTTGCAGGAATCATTGCAAATGAGATGGGAACACATCTTAAGGTGACAAGTGGCCCTGCAATCGGAAAACCGGGAGAGATGGCAGCTATCTTAAGCAATCTGCAGGAGGGGGATGTCCTGTTTGTGGATGAGATACACAGGTTAAACCGCCAGGTGGAAGAAGTTCTTTATCCGGCAATGGAAGACTATGTGATCGATATTATGATCGGAAAAGGGGCAACTGCGCGTGCAATCCGTCTGGATCTGCCAAAATTTACGCTGGTCGGTGCAACTACGAGAGCGGGGCTTTTGTCAGCACCGCTCCGTGACCGTTTTGGCGTGGTGCATCATCTGGAATTTTATACGGTGGAGGAACTAAAGACGATCATTCTTCATTCTGCAAAAACACTGGGTGTTGAAATTGATGAGGAAGGTGCATTTGAGCTTGCAAGACGTTCGCGTGGAACACCACGACTGGCAAACCGTCTGTTAAAGCGTGTCAGGGATTTCGCAGAGGTGAAATATGACGGAAAGATATCAAAGGAAGTTGCTGCCTTTGCGCTGGATCTCTTAGAGGTTGATAAGATGGGACTCGATCAGAACGACCGTAATATTTTAAAGATCATGATTGAAAAGTTCTCTGGTGGACCGGTGGGACTTGATACGTTAGCGGCGGCGATCGGTGAGGATTCCGGAACGATCGAAGATGTATATGAGCCGTATCTGGTGAAAAACGGATTTATCAACCGCACACCCAAAGGACGTGTGGTAACTGATTTTGCGTATCAGCATTTCGGATTGACAAAATAGTTGATTTTAGCATTGAATGTCATTATAATATACCATATATTGTACAGCAGACCGGAGGAGAAGATAAATGGCAGAGAAAACAAGTGCAGAAGTTGTGATCGGCGGAAAAGTGTACACATTAAGCGGATACGAAAGCGAAGAATATCTTCAGAAGGTTGCAGTCTATATCAATGGAAAGATAAATGAATTTGACAGTATAGAGGGATATCAGAGATTTCCAGCCGACATGAAAGCAACCTTGTTAGAGCTTAATATTGCAGATGATTATTTTAAAGCAAAAACTCAGGCTGAGAAGTTAGAACGTGAGATTGAGGCAAAAGAAAAAGAGATTTATGATCTGAAACACGATCTGATCGCAGAACAGATCCAGTCCGAAAATGATAAGAAAGAGATTAAGCGTTTAGATACAGAAAACCGTGAATTGCTATTGAATAAGGCGCGTTTAGAATCGTCATTAGAGGAGTCTCTTCTTGGAAAGATCGAAGAAGATGCGTCAGATGAAGATGAAACAGAACAGAAAGATACAACTGATTAATAACAGATGGATGCCTGCAGCAGAAATCTGTCATACAGGAAAAAGTGAGGGGACGGAGAGATTATTTTCGTCCTTTTATGTTTTTGATGGAGAGAATCAGAATGAACAGTAATAAACGATATCAGAATATAGAATTGTTAGCACCGGCAGGCTCCATGGAAACCTTTCGTGCAGTAATAAATGCCGGTGCAGATGCAGTATATCTCGGTGGAGGAAGATTCGGGGCACGTGCCTATGCTGATAATTTTACCGAGGAAGAACTGCTTTCGGCAATCGATTATGCGCATATCCATGGGAGAAAAGTATATCTCACGGTAAATACCCTGTTTAAGGAACGTGAACTGACCGAAGACTTATATTCATATCTGCTGCCTTATTATAAACAGGGACTGGATGCGGTTATCATCCAGGATATGGGAGCTTTTCAGATGGTGAGAGAGGCTTTCCCTGGATTATCCATACATACGAGTACACAGATGACAGTGACAAACCGCTACGGTGCCGCAATGATGAAGGAGATGGGGGCTGACCGTGTAGTGACAGCGCGTGAGATGTCACTTACGGAAATACGTGATATCAGAGATCATGTGGATATTGAAATCGAAAGCTTTGTTCATGGGGCACTTTGTTACTGTTATTCCGGTCAGTGTCTGCTCAGCAGTATGCTGGGAGAACGAAGCGGAAACCGTGGCAGATGTGCCCAGCCGTGCCGTCTTTCCTATGAGGTTTTTGATGAAAAGAAGCATCCGGTAAAGACAGGGAAAAAAGAGCGTGATATCTATATTTTAAGCCCGAAGGATCTCTGTACCGTATCAATGATCCCGGATCTGATCGAAAATGGTGTTGATTCCTTTAAAATCGAGGGAAGAATGAAAAAGGCAGAATATGCTGCTGGTGTGGTATCTGTTTACCGTAAATACATAGATCGTTATATCAATGCATGTCTGCGCACGGATGAGGTGACTGCAAAGAAAGACTTTAAAGTAACGAAAGAAGATATGCAGCATCTTTATGATTTTGGAAACCGTAGTGGATTTACAGATGGGTACTATAAAAGACATAATGGCAGAGAGATGATCACATTTGATAAGCCATCGCATACAAAAGGAAATGAAGCACTCTGGGAAGAAATAAAAGAGCGTTATGTCCGGTCTGAAAAAAAAGAAAAAATCAATGGAACCTTAAGATTAAAAAAAGATTTTCCTGCTAAACTGGAAATTACATGGAATGATGTCCGGATCTCTGCGGATGGAGATGTGGTACAGGCTGCATTAAAACAGCCGCTTACAGAAGAAAAAGTGTCTGCAAGCATAAAAAAGACCGGGAATACGCCGTATGAGTTTGAAAAACTTGATATAGATATGGATGATGATATTTTCCTCCCGGTGCAGGCCTTAAATGTATTGCGGAGAAATGCATTGGAATTGCTGAGTGAAACACTGACTGCACCTGCACGAAGGGATAAAGCCGGGGCAGATGAAAAAATATCGGGTGAAGATCGACCAGTGAAATTGGTATCTGTACAAAATGAGAAAAATGCAGCATCCGGGAATGGAAAATCACAGCTTTCGGTTTCCATTGAAAACCGGGGTTTTATAAAAAAACTGCTTGATGAGTCCTGTGTGGATTCCATATATCTTGACAGCAGTTGTTATACAAGAGAAAACCTGTTTGCAGCATTAAAAGAAGATACAGTCCGTATTCATTTGTCAGGGAAAAAAGTTTATTATATTATGCCGGCAGTATTTCGTTTTCCTACGCTTTCTTTCTATGAAAAAAATCTGTCGGAAATGAAACAGACCGGGATAGATGGATTTGTAGTAAAAAGTTATGATGAACTTGCATTTATCAGGAAAAATCTTCCGGATACGGATATTATTTTAGATCACAATCTTTATATCTGGAATTCTTATGCAAAAAGGCAGCTCTGGGATATGCAGCCGGTTCGTGATACGGTTCCATTTGAACTTAACCGGAAAGAATTACAAAACAGGGATAATACACAGAGTGAAATAGTTTTTTATGGCAATCTGCCGCTGATGATATCTGCGCAGTGTGTACATGCCAATGCCGGGGCAGACCGGGGGTGTGATAAGGTTCGGACTGTCACCTATCTGAAAGATCGTTATGGGAAATATTTTCCGGTAAAAAATAATTGTACGGAATGTTACAATACGATTTATAATACAGCTCCGCTGATTTTATTCCCTTATCGTGATGAACTGGAAAAAATGGGAATCCATGCATACAGGATCAGCTTTACAACGGAGCAGGAATCACAGGTAAAACAGATATTAAATTTATATAAAACAGTCTTTTTAAATGGGAAAAACAGTCTGCAGGAACTGTATATGGGAGAATATACCGGTGGACATTATAAACGAGGAGTAGAATAACGGTATGGAAAATCTTATCGTAGAAGTTTCAAAATATCTGATGATCATATTGTTTGCGTGTTATGCGTATGAGTGTTTTTCGGCATTCCGCAGCAGAATCAGTACAGAAAAGAGAAATCATATATTTGACCGGCAGATATTTTTTATGTATCTGATCCATCTGGACGCGTTTTTAGTGCTCTATACAGTTACCGATGAAATTAATCTTATCATTCTTTATTTCCTTCAGGTAATTTTAGTGACGATCGTGATCGTTAATTATCAGTTATTGTATCCTAAGGCATCCAGGCTTGTGACAAATAATATGTGCATGCTTTTAATGATCGGTTTTATCATGCTGACAAGGCTTTCTTATGAGAAGGCGATAAGACAGTATGCGATCGCGATCTGTGCGTCGGTCATTACGATCGTGATACCGGTACTGATACGGAAAGTGCAGTCATTACGAAGACTGACGTGGCTGTATGCAATGATCGGTATTATTGGACTTGCTGCAGTTACCATATTTGGTTCTACCAGTTATGGTGCGAAGATCTCGGTTACGATCGGTGGACTGTTTTCGATACAGCCATCTGAGTTCGTGAAAATTCTATTCGTGTTTTTTGTGGCAGGAATGCTTTATAAAAACACAGATTTTAAAACCGTCTGTATCACAACGATCGTGGCGGCAGTACATGTATTGATCTTAGTGGCATCAAGAGATCTTGGAGGTGCATTGATCTTTTTTGTTACCTATCTGGTTATGCTTTATGTTGCGACCAGAAAATTGTTTTATTTTGCCGGCGGTATTCTGGTCGGATGCATCGCCGCTGTTGCTGCCTATGGATTATTTTCACATGTCCGCGTCAGGGTTGTGGCATGGCGCGAGCCGCTCAGTGTTATTGATAACGAGGGGTATCAGATATGCCAGTCCCTGTTTGCGATCGGAACCGGTGGCTGGTTTGGCACAGGATTGTATCAGGGAACACCAAATAAAATACCGGTTGTTGAGCAGGATTTTATTTTTTCTGCAATATCAGAAGAATTAGGAGGTATTTTTGCAATCTGTCTGATCATGGTGTGCATCAGCTGCTTTCTGATGTTTTTAAATATTGCAATGCAGATGAAAGAACAGTTTTATAAACTTGTAGCGTTAGGACTTGGAACAGTGTATGCGTTTCAGGTATTCCTTACCATTGGCGGTGTGACAAAATTTATTCCGTCAACCGGAGTAACACTGCCGTTAGTAAGCTATGGAGGAAGTTCTCTGCTGGCAACCATGATGCTGTTTGCGGTGATTCAGGGATTGTATATTTTGAGGCAGGATGAAGGAGAGAACAATGCGAGAAAAAAACAGCGAAAGACCGGATATGAGAGACAACAGGTCGAAGAACTCTATTAAGACAGGTAAAAAGAAAAAAAATACAAAAAACCGGGAATTTGCGGTTATCACGTATTCGTTTCTGGCATTGTTTATCTGCCTGATGGGGTATTTTTCCTACTTTCAATTTTTTAAGAGTGAGGAATTTATCAATAATCCTTACAATACCAGACAGGAGACATTTGCCCAGAAAATCGTACGCGGTCAGATCCTGACAAATGATGGTCAGGTGCTTGCGGAGACGGTGACGGACAATGAGGGAAATGAGACAAGGAGATATCCATACGGCAGTATATTTTCACACATAGTCGGGTATTCTACCAAGGGAAAGTCAGGAATTGAGTCACTTGCGAA
Organism: Roseburia sp. OF03-24; assembly: GCF_003463035.1. Lineage (NCBI taxonomy): Bacteria > Bacillati > Bacillota > Clostridia > Lachnospirales > Lachnospiraceae > Roseburia > Roseburia sp. OF03-24. The sequence continues at coordinate 17,866 of NZ_QSCK01000025.1, forward strand.
CTTTAACCTGCTGCGTTCCAATACAGCTTTTTTAGATAAGGTCGGAGATGAAATGCAGGGTGAGAAAAGTCCGGGAGATAATGTAGTCACGACGTTAGATTATGGACTGCAGGCAACGGCATATGATGCGTTAGGATACTATAAGGGAGCAATCGTTGTATTAGAGCCTTCTACCGGCAAGATTCTTGCAATGGTATCAAAACCGGATTTTGATCCAAACACGATCGCTGCAGACTGGGATAACCTGACGGCGGACGATAACACAGATGCAGCACTGTTAAACCGTGCAACACAGGGACTTTATCCGCCGGGATCGACATTTAAGATACTGACAACTTTAGAGTATATCCAGGAACATGCGGACTATGAAAATTACAGTTATACCTGTACAGGCAGCTATACAGTGGGAGATCATACGATTCACTGTTATGGAAATAAGAGCCACGGAACCCAGAATCTGCGTCAGGCATTTGCCAACTCCTGTAATGCATTTTATGCATCACTCGGAATGGAGCTTGATGTAGACAGGTTTGGACAGTTGTGTGATAAAATGTTGTTTAATACCAGTCTGCCGACGGATCTGCAGGCATCTAAGAGCAGTTTTGTATTAGAAAAGACAGATGGAGCTTCTGCAATTATGGCAACTTCCATTGGACAGGGACAGACGCTTGTGACACCGTTTCATATGGCGCTGATCGTAAGTGCGATCAACAATGACGGCGTTTTGATGAAACCGTATGTGTTAGATCATGTAGAAAGCAGCGACGGAGTTTTAGTGGAGCAATACGAGCCGGAAGAATATGGCACGCTTATGTCAACGGATGAAGCTGCGATTTTAAAGGATTATATGAGTTATGTGGTCGAGACCGGTACCGGTAAGAAATTGAGCGGTCAAAGTTACGAGGCGGCAGGAAAGACAGGATCAGCAGAGTATTCTACCGGAGCAGATTCTTCACATTCCTGGTTTGTAGGATATGCACACAGGGAAGATAAATCTGATATTGCGATTGCCGTAATCGTGGAAAAAGCAGGTGTCGGAAGTGAATATGCCGTACCGATTGCAAAAGAGGTCTTTGATGCATATTATAATGAATGAAATGTTGCATGTGCTTTTGAAAAGTATTATACTTATAAACATGATAGTATTATAAAAGACCACATCAGGAGGTATTGCGATGATCGAGGCAACAAGTTGTGGTGGTGTGGTAATATTTCGCGGCAAAATATTGCTCTTGTACAAAAATTACAAAAATAAATACGAGGGATGGGTACTTCCAAAAGGAACTGTGGAAGCAGGAGAAGAATATAAAGATACAGCGATGAGGGAAGTATATGAAGAGACTGGTGTGAAAGCGACTCTGATGAAATATATCGGAAAAAGCCAGTATTCATTTACAGTACCGGAGGATGTTGTGGAGAAGACGGTGCACTGGTATCTGATGATGGCAGACAGTTATTACAGTAAACCGCAGCGTGAAGAGTATTTTGTCGATTCCGGTTATTACAAATACCATGAGGCGTATCATCTTTTGAAGTTTCCGAATGAGAAACAGATGTTAGAGAGAGCGTATGAGGAATATCAGGAATTAAAAAAGAATAATCTGTGGGGCAGCCACAGGTATGAATAAACAAAACACATCAGAAAGATGGAGCAGGATGTATGATATGGTATAAGGATTTGTATGTGGGGGAGAGTATTGTACATAAGACAAAGAAAGTCAAGTGGAAGATTATGCACAATGCCGGACAGATCGGGATTTATGTGATCACATTGGCCTCTAACAGACAGAATCTGCTTGATATCATACCATCATATGAACTGATGCAAAAGGAATATCCTAAAAAAGATATGGTAATCGTGGGATTGGCAAAGGGTTACGATGAAGCAGTTGAGGTCGCAGCATCCATTATAGATGAGGTGTACCGTAGCACAGGTACATTTGCCGTCCGCACATATCTTGCAGAAAAACAGGGTTAAGGAGCTTGAAATGTCGGTTGTATTGCTCATATTAAAAATAATCGGATGGATTCTGCTGACACTGCTTACGTTTTTTCTACTGATCGTTCTTCTCGTGCTTTTGGTGCCGGTTCGTTACCGGATGGAGGGAATCATTGAAGAAAATGTCCGGATAGAGGGAAAAGTACACTGGATGCTTCATATTTTATCCTTTATGTATTCCTATAATGAAGAAGGACTTTCTTATAAGCTGAAGTTGTTTGGAAGGAATATTTCTCTGGGTGAGAAAATGGAGGACGAAGCGGAAGAAACGATTGCAGACAGCACAGACGTGGCAGTTCATGAGAAAAAAACAGAGGATGAAAACGGAGTTTTTTCAGATATAAAAAAGCAACAGCAGGATGCTGAATCGAAAAATACAGCAGAGTTGCAACAGAAAGGCTCAAAAGATGACACACAGACAACGGAGCTGGATTCCGCAGCACAAAGAAATACAGAAAAGATATCTTCTGGAAAGATATTGCCTGGACAGAAGATAACCGGTAAATTTCACAGTGCCATTGAGAAAATCAAAGGTGTTCGTAGAAAATGGGAAAATCTGTCCGACCGGGCAGGAAAGATAAAAGATGTATTGACCGATGAACATAACCGTAATAGTGTTTCTGTAGTTTGGAGAGAGATTAAATATCTGTTGAAGCATTCTCGCTTTCGAAAGATCAATACAGAATTGAATTTTGCATTATGGGAACCATCAGCGACTGGACAGGCACTTGGAGTCCTCGCAATGTTTCCGGCAGTTTATCAATATGATGTTGGAATCTATCCGGATTTTGAAGCAGATAAAGCGTATGTGGAAGGTACTTTTTTCGTAAAAGGACATATACGTCTGATACATGTACTTATATCCGGTATCCGCCTATTAAAAGAGCGTGATATCCGGAATTTGATAAAGAAAGTTTTTAAATAAAATAGCAGAAAGAAAGGCAGGGTTTCATTATGGCAGACAATAGTTTTCATACAACAGTAGAATCTTTATTTAAAGGGATGGACAGTTTTATCACAACCAAGACGGTAGTAGGGGATGCGATCCATATTGGGGATACGATCATTCTTCCACTGGTTGATGTTTCGTTTGGTGTTGCAGCTGGTGCTTTTTCACAGGAAAAGAAAAATAACGGTGCCGGTGGTATGGGTGGAAAGATCATGCCAAGCGCAGTTCTTGTGATCCAGAATGGTACAACCAAACTGGTAAATATTAAGAATCAGGACGGAATCACAAAAGTGCTTGATATGGTGCCGGATTTTGTAAACAAATTTACTTCAAAAAATGATGCATCTTCTGAGAATGTTACTGAGAATCAGACAGATGCTGCTGCAAAGGCAGCAGCCGGAAAAGAGATGGAAGATATCTTAAAGGATTCTGTGAATAAATAGGAAGCACAGGTTTCATGTTTCATAAATGGTGGATGGTCATAAAAAGTTTTTAAAACAGTATAAAAAACAAGAAGAAACGCATATATTATCAGTAATATATGCGTTTCTTTATTGGAGTCTGCCATGAAACGGATGCTTGGATTCGCACTGTTTTGCTTTGCAATGGGAATGCTTGTGATGATCGTGATTCACAACCGTTTCTGTGGGTTTGTTCTCATGATTTTATGTATGCTGGCAGGGTATTATCTGTTCTGCTGTGATGATTGCTAGCCGATCAGTTCCTTTACGCAGGCAGCGATTGCTTCGTCTTTACAGTTTGCAAAGAAATACTCGCTGAAATGATCGCCACTTAAAGCGCCAATGACAAGGTCGCGGTCAAGTTCTTTTAAAATAGATACAAGATCACGATGAGTTACTTTTTTAACCTCGTCTAAGATTTTTTTATTGCGCTGTTCCGGTACGACACGTTCCTTTGGATATCCGCCGCCACCCGGAGCAAAGAACAGCTTTTCAAAGATATATGTAAGATTTAATTCTCCACCCCAGCCAAAATTCTCGGCGAATGGGAGAGCAATGCAGTTTCCGTCATTGACCTGTGAGAACAGATAAGCGTCAAGTGGGGACTCGATATGTCCGCAGAGTACCTGTGGGAAAGCGTTGCATGCAAGCATAGCGCCCTCGCCGGTTCCGCAGCCTGTGATGACAAAATCAGCGGCACCAGAGTTTAATAAAACTGCTGCAAGAATACCATTCTGCACATAAGTAAGCTGGTGTGTATCTTCTGCAGAATACATGCCGTAGTTGAATACCTCATGTCCCATTGGTTCTACGACAGATTTTAAAGTAGCACAGATCATTTCATTTTTTGCTGCCTGGCTGTTTTCGTTGATTAATGCAATTTTCATGAATATCCTCATTTCTGTACTGCCGGTATATTGTTTTGCCGGAATACTGGCAGTACGTCCGTATTCCGGCATTATATCTGGTTATTAAAAATGTATATCTGTAAATATACGATAGGTTATTACATTAAATCTTTCATTGCAACATCATCCATATCATCAAAGTCCTGATTCTCGCCAACCATTCCCCAGATGAAAGTGTATGCCTGTGTACCGCATCCGGAGTGAATGGACCAGCTTGGAGAGATAACAGCCTGTTCGTTGCGCATAACGATGTGTCTTGTCTCGGTCGGTTCGCCCATGTAATGCATTACAAGTGCATCTTTTGGCATATCAAAGTACAGATAAACTTCCATACGTCTGTCATGTGTGTGGCATGGCATTGTGTTCCATACGCTGCCCGGTTCAAGTTTTGTCATACCCATTTCAAGCTGACAGCTTTCTACCTGTCCCGGAAGAATATATTTGCAGATCGTTCTGTGGTTGGCTGTCTCTAAAGAACCGAGCTCAACTTTGTTACAGTCCTTTACAATGACAACACCGTCTTCCGGTGTACCCTCCGGTTTGATCAGTACGGTAGGATAAGTCATATGGGCAGGAGCGCTGTTTAAGTAAAATTTTGCAGGGGAATCTGCGTTTTCACTTGCAAAAGAAATATCCTTTGAACCCATGCCGATATACATGCCTTCTTTATGGGCAACTTTGTATTCTTTTCCATCGATCGTGATCACACCGGCACCACCGATATTGATCACACCGAGCTCACGGCGTTCGCAGAAATACTGTGCACGCAGCTCATCGCCGGCGGTTAATTTTAAAGTCTCTTTTACCGGAACAGCAGATCCTGTGATGATACGGTCGATATGGCTGTATACAAGTTTGATGATTTCCGGCTGAAACAGGTCGTCAATTAAAAATTCCTCTCTTAAACGTTCGGTTGTGTAATGTTTGACATCTCTTGGAGATGCTGCAGTACGAAGTTCCATAAAATGTTCCTTTCCTGCGCATTTCGGTGCGCATCACAAATATCTTAATATATGAATCCAAAACGCTGAAAATCAGGTTATTAAAGCTGCCTGCATCTGTTATATCTTAGCAGGTTTTTAAGTTAAATCCAAAGTAATTTACGGAGTTGTTGTAGCAGATACCTTTGATAATCTCCTCTAATGTATCATAATCTGCCGGGAACTCACCGTTTTCTACCCACTCACCAATGAGGTTGCAGAGGATTCTGCGGAAGTAATCATGGCGTGTATAGGATAAGAAACTTCTTGAGTCAGTCAGCATGCCGACAAAACCGGAAAGATTTCCGAGGTTTGCAAGGGAGATCATCTGATCCTGCATACCGGTCTTGTGATCGTTGAACCACCATGCGGAACCCTGCTGGATCTTTGCAACAGCGGTGGAATCCTGGAAGCATCCTAAGATAGTGCCGATTGCCTGGTTGTCGTTCGGGTTTAAGCTGTAAATGATTGTCTTTGGAAGATTGCCATTCTTATTTAAAGAGTTTAAGAAATCTGCCATTTCGGAAGACGGAGCATAGTTGTTGATGCAGTCATAACCGGTATCCGGTCCAAGGCGGTCAAACATCGGAGTATTGTTGTCACGTTTGCATCCATAATGAAGCTGCATTACCCAGTTGCGTTTTGTATATTCTGTGCCGACAAATAACATAAATGCGGTTTTGAATTTTAATTCTTCTGCGCGTGTAACACCTTCGCCGGAAAGACGTTTTGCAAAAATAGCCTCGATCTCATCATCAGAAGCAGGAGCATACATTACATATTCCAGAGCATGGTCAGATACGCTGCATCCCATGGAAGCAAAGAAATCCATGCGGTTTGAAAGAGCTTTCTTTAAAGCCGCAAACGTATCTACATTGATGCCGGAAACTTCAGATAACTGGGAGATATAATCTAAATAAGTAACTTTTTCAATGTTCATTGCCTTGTCAGGACGCCATGCAGGAAGTACCTGTACATCAAAGGAATCATCCTCAGCGATTTTTTTATGCCACTCTAAGGAATCAACAGGATCATCTGTGGTGCAGATTAATGTAACATTGGATTGTCTGATAATGTTGCGGACAGACATATCTTTCTCTGCAAGTCTCTTATTACATAATTCCCATACTTCCTCAGCGGTTTTCTTATTTAAAACACCATTGTAGCCGAAATATTTTTTTAACTCCAGATGACTCCAGTGGAAGAGCGGGTTACCGATGGCTTTTCCGAGAACTTCTGCCCATTTTAAGAATTTTTCCTTGTCAGAGGCATCGCCGGTGATATATTTCTCGTCTACACCACAGGAACGCATAAAGCGCCATTTGTAATGATCGCCGCCTAACCATACCTGGGTAATATTCTCAAACTGGCGGTCTTCATAGATTTCCTGCGGATTGATGTGGCAGTGGTAATCTAAGATCGGCGCATCTGCTGCGTAAGAATGGTAAAGTTTCTGTGCGGTCTCGCTCTGAAGCAAGAAGTTTTCGTCCATAAATTGTTTCATTGTTTTTCCTCCATTATGTTTGTTTTAGAATAAGGTAGTTCCACGTTTAATTAATTTGCCGGAAAAAATAGATTTTTTCGGCATTTCTTCACCAGAAAGAACTCCCACTAAGGTCTGCACTAACTGATGTGTCTGTGTTTCCAGGCGGTTGTCCACGGAAGTAAGTTCCGGAATACAGCAGGTTGTCAGCATGGAATTGTTGTACCCCATGATGGATAGATCATCGGGTACGGAAATATGATTGCGCTGCGCATATTTGACTACACCGACGGCGAGTACATCGTCGGCAGCGATCACTCCATGAAAAGGAGGGGCCTCTTTTGCAACCTGATCCATAAAGTCAGCAATTTCGTTAAACTGCTGGGAATCCCCGTCGTATTTGTGGATTCTGTTTTCTATATCAGAGATGCCATGTTTTTTTAAAGCATCTTTGAAACCGTTTAATTTTTTGCGACCACTGTATGAAATGGAATTATAAATATAGACTGGATCGGCAATCCCGGAATCCAACATAGATTCTGTTGCCTCAAACATGGTCGTATAGTCATCACATAAAGTGCTGTAAACGTTTGGATAATCGAAAGAAGCGTTTAACAGCATGATCGGTACCTGTGAGGAAATATCCTTAATGTACTGGTTTTCATCTTCGGTAGTACCGATGAAGTTAGAACCGACAAGAATGATACTGTCTACTTTTTTGGAAAGGATCAAATTCAGGTAATTCTGTTTGATCTCTAAATTATAACCGGTACAGCAGAGCAGTGACTCATAACCATTTGCCTGCAGTTCCTGTTCTAAATAATAAACCGCCTTTGCAAGAAAAAGATCAGAGGAATCTGCACAGAGAATACCGATCGTCTGCAGGGAGTGAAGTCCCATGCCGCGTGCAAAAGCGTTTGGTGTATAATCATATTTTTCAATGATATCCATGACTTTTTTCTTTGTAGAAGGTCGGACTTTGTCGCTGCCGTTTAATACACGGGAAACAGTCGCGATGGATACACCGGCTTTTTTCGAAATGTCGTATATTGTCATAAATAAAATCCCTTTAATATGTTAAAATCGCTTCCTGTATTACATCTTATAAAGAAATGTAAAAGAAAATGAAAGCAGTTTCATTGCTACTGGTCTGATTATACAATAACAAAAAAAAGAAAGCAATATCAGATTTTGTAAAATATAGAAAAAATGTAGAAGAAAAAGTGACGATTTTAAAGAAAAATAATAAAAATCACTAAATTGTGCAAAATTACATATTGACGAAACGGTAAAAAGGTGTAAGAATACAAATTGTAAACGCTTACAAAATGACAAGGTGCAGTAATGATCTGATAATCAGGAGGAAATCATGGATTTATTAAACAGAAAAAAAACAGGAAAAGTAGAAAGACCAGTTAAAGTATTACAGTTTGGAGAAGGAAATTTCCTTCGTGCGTTTGTTGACTACATGATCGACATTGCAAATGAGCAGGGAAAATTTAACGGAGACATCGTACTTGTAAAACCGATTGAGTTCGGAAGTCTTGACAGATTTCACGATCAGGAGTGCCAGTATACAGTACAGTTAAGAGGAATCGTGGATGGAGAGCCGAAGCGTATTAACCGTATCGTAACCAGCGTTGCAGATGCAGTAGATGCTTATGGTGAATATCAGAAATATGCAGATTATGCAAAACTTGACAGCTTACGTTACATTGTTTCTAATACAACAGAGGCAGGTATCGTTTATGATGATACAGACAGATTAGAGATGGAGCCGCCGAAGAGCTATCCGGGTAAATTGACCAAATTCTTATATGAAAGATATAAACATTTTAACGGAGCAATGGACAAAGGTCTTGTGATGCTTCCGGTTGAGCTGATCGATGATAATGGTATCCATTTAAAAGAGTGTGTAGAGAAACTTGCAGTACTCTGGAACTTAGAAGAAGGATTTAAGAAATGGTTAGATGAGGCATGTGTATTTACATCCACATTAGTTGACCGTATTGTAACCGGTTACCCAAGAGATGAGGCTGAGGAACTTTGCAAAGAGTTCGGATATCAGGATAACCTGATTGTAACAGGTGAACCATTTGCTCTCTGGGTTATCGAGAGTGCAAAAGATATCAGCAAAGAATTTGCACTTCCGGATGCAGGACTCCCGGTTATCTTTACTGACAATCAGAAACCTTATAAACAGAGAAAAGTACGTATCTTAAATGGTGCCCATACTTCTTTTGTACTGGCATCTTATCTCTGTGGTAATGATATCGTGTTAGAGTCCATGCAGGATGAATTGATCTTCAACTTTATGAAAGCAACGATCTTTGATGAAGTTATTCCTACATTAACACTTCCGAAACAGGATCTGATCGATTTTGCAGAGGCAGTTATTACAAGATTTAACAACCCATATGTAAAACATGCATTATTATCCATTTCCCTGAACTCTGTTTCAAAATGGCGCGCAAGATGTATGCCGAGCTTCTTAGAGTACATTAAGAACGAAGGAAAACTTCCGACACACCTGACATTTTCACTGGCTGCCCTGATGGCATTCTATACAGGTACAGAGATTCGCGACAAAGCATTGATCGGACATCGTGATGGTGCTGAGTATCAGATCTTAGATGACGCAGCGGTATTAGAGTTCTTTGCAGAAAACAGTTCAAAAGATGCAGCAGAATATACACATGCAGTATTATCCAATGAGCATTTCTGGGGTGAGGACCTTACAAAATTAGCAGGAGTGGAAGAGGCTGTAACTGGTTACATGGAAGATATCCGTGCACTTGGAATGAGAGCAGCAATGGAAAAAACTTTTAACGCATAAGCAGGAGAATACTTATGAAAGATTTTATCAAAATTAATGAAAATGATAATGTCATTGTTGCCATAAAGGAAATTGCGGAGGGAGAAAAAGTCGCTGTTGATGGAAAAGAATTTACAGCGGCTGAGATGATCCCTGCCGGTCATAAGATGGCGATCAGTGATATTCCGCAGGGCGGCGATGTGATCAAATATGGTTTCCGTATCGGAAATGCAAAAGAGGATATCAAAGCCGGTCAGTGGGTGCATGTACATAATATCAAAACTGCTCTTGGTGATCTGCTTACCTATACCTATGAGCCGGTAAAAACAGAGGAAAAAAAGACAGAGGATCGTACTTTTATGGGATTTTCACGTCCGGATGGAAGCGTCGGTGTGCGTAATGAAGTCTGGATCATACCGACGGTCGGCTGTGTGAACAACATCGCAACAGCGATGGCAAAACGTGCCAATGCAAAGGTTCATGGTTCTGTGGAGGAAGTCATTGCATTTCCTCATCCATATGGATGTTCCCAGATGGGAGACGACCAGGAACACACCAGAACAATCCTTGCAGATCTCGTAAAGCATCCGAACGCAGGTGGTGTTTTAGTACTTGGACTTGGATGTGAAAACAGTAATATTGGTGAACTGAAGAAATACATTGGTGATTATGATGAGAACCGTGTGAAATTTTTAGTCTGCCAGGAATGTGAAGATGAGATGGAAGAGGGCGAAAAACTCTTAGAAGAACTGATCGATTATGCTGCTGGATTTTCCCGTGAGCCGATCAGTGCATCCAAACTCATCATTGGCATGAAGTGCGGTGGAAGTGATGGATTCTCCGGAATTACAGCAAATCCGCTGGTTGGTAAGTTTTCTGATATTTTAATCGGAAAAGGTGGAACGACGATCCTGACAGAGGTGCCAGAGATGTTTGGTGCAGAAACATTGCTGATGAACCGCTGTGAAAATGAAGAACTGTTCCATCAGACCGTAGATCTGATCAATGATTTTAAACAGTATTTTAAAGATAATCATCAGACGATTTATGAAAATCCGTCACCGGGAAATAAAAAAGGCGGTATTTCAACTTTAGAGGATAAGTCTTTGGGATGTACGCAGAAATCAGGAAGTGCTGCAGTAAAAGGCGTTCTTTCCTACGGTGAACGTGTACATACACCGGGACTGAACCTTCTTAGCGCACCGGGTAATGATCTTGTCGCTGCAACTGCATTAGCAGCCAGCGGTGCACATATTGTACTGTTTACGACCGGACGCGGAACACCGTTTGCATCCCCGGTTCCAACAGTAAAGATTTCCAGCAACAGTACTCTTGCCGGAAAGAAAAAGAACTGGATCGATTTCAATGCGGGTGTTCTTGTGGAAGATGCAGAGTTAGAAGAAACAGGTCAGAAATTATTTGACTATGTGATCGATGTTGCATCCGGTAAGAAAGTACGCAGTGAAGAAGCAGGATTCCATGATATGGCAATTTTTAAACAGGGAGTCACTCTGTAGAGATGACATACTGGCAATAGACAATAAAATGAATATTCACAAAAACATGTAATCATTGTGTCACATGTTTAATAATTTAGACAACAGAATATTTGCACAGGATTCAATTTGTCATTTCAGAAATATTGGGCAGAAAACGCAGAAACTGGATTCTTATTTATAGAATCTTAAACATAACACAAAAAAGGAGATAGAAATATGTCATTTTTAAACAATTTCTCATTAGAGGGCAAAATTGCATTAGTAACAGGCGCATCTTATGGTATCGGATTTGCAATCGCATCTGCTTATGCAGAGGCTGGCGCAACCATCGTATTTAATGATATCAAACAGGAGCTGGTTGATAAAGGATTAGCTGCATATGCAGAAAAAGGTATTAAAGCTCATGGTTATGTATGTGATGTTACAAATGAGGAGCAGGTAAACGCTTTCATTAAGAAAGTAGAAGAAGAAGTTGGTGTGATCGATATTCTTGTAAATAATGCAGGTATCATCAAACGTATCCCGATGTGCGATATGTCAGCGGCAGAATTCAGACAGGTAATCGACGTTGACTTAAATGCACCGTTTATCGTATCAAAAGCAGTTATCCCGTCTATGATCAAAAAAGGTCACGGAAAGATCATCAACATCTGCTCTATGATGAGTGAACTTGGTCGTGAGACTGTTTCCGCTTACGCTGCTGCAAAGGGTGGATTAAAAATGTTGACAAAGAATATTGCATCTGAGTATGGTGAATTCAATATCCAGTGTAACGGTATCGGACCTGGTTATATCGCAACACCTCAGACTGCACCTCTTCGTGAGATCCAGCCAGATGGTTCCAGACATCCGTTTGACCAGTTCATTATTGCAAAAACTCCGGCTGCAAGATGGGGAAATGCAGAAGACTTACAGGGACCGGCTGTATTCCTTGCATCTGATGCATCTAACTTTGTAAATGGTCATGTGCTGTATGTAGACGGTGGTATTTTAGCTTATATTGGTAAACAGCCACAGTAAAAATGGCAGCTTATAGTTAGCATCACTTTGGTGTTGGCTGAGCCTTGGGGCGTGCACCGGAACCATAAAATTGCCGGTTCCGGTGCACTGTCGGCGAGCCTTAGTGCACTGGAGCCGGAAGTTTTGTGGTGAGATATGCTGGCTTTTAAAAGCGATAATTTATATTTTTCGCTCCATAAAAATATATTTTCCCTCGTTGATAACGTGAAAGTTATTTTTTGACCAGAAAGCATTAAATAGCAACTAAAGATTCCTTTTCAAAAAAACCAACGTAGAATTTATCATCATAACTTTTTCCTGATGGTAGTGCTTTCATGTCTTTTAATATACTTTCTTTTGTGACAAAGGGAGGATGATATTGATAAAAAACAGGATTCCCACAACACAAATCAAAAATAATATCCAGGTCATTTTTGTCTAATTTACGTACATAAAACTTTTGTGATAAAGAGTTCACGTCCAAATCAATCACCTCATAAAAATCAAATTACTAACTCTATTTTACCATTGAGAATTAAGACTTGTGTTGCCATCCATGGCAACGCAACACTGCGTTATGAACCGGTAAAACAAGATTTCCTAATTTTCTCCCAAAGTCACAAAATTAGTTACGGATTTGTGAAATCTGCCAGCCGCTAAGTTGAGAATCACCTTTTGACACCCGAATCTTATTAAGAAAATGTAGGTATAACATAGTTTTACCTGCAGTTCTAGCTAGCCAATCGTCCCGAACAGATGTCCCTGAAACTCACCAAACAAACTTTCTTCCTGTTTCTTCATAAACACTGTCACATCAGATTCCCCAAACACCACCTCAAAATGGACACTTCCCACAAATGCATCCATAATATGCGCCCGCACATACAAAGTATTCTCCGATACCCAGATACCGCTGGCGGCATATTTCTGATCATAGATTGGAAACTGTCCGCAGACAAGTTTTCCGAAACCAAAATGGATCGAACATATCTGGTCATGCAGTGTAAACGTAAAACATCCCTCATCATTTGTAAAATCCGCCGTAAAATCCGTAAACTCACCGTCATTTTTTTCAAACACATATCGCTTTCCTAAGATATGCGAAACAGCGGGAGCTGTGCTTGATCCGTTGTCCAGAGGTGAAATCGCAAGGGAAGAGAGCACAGAAAGAAGCTCTGTATGCGATTTTTGATCCTCCGGGAGTGGATTTGCCTGTATATAAGGAAGAATCTTGTCATACAGAGCATCATAAATCAACTGATTACCGCCGGAAATTCCCTGTGTATCTGCGGTGGTAACAAAAAGCAGATCATAATCCGGAAGGTAATGGATGAACTGGCCACCCATGCCGTAGCAGACAAAACCATTCTTTTCACTGCGCCAGATCTGGTATCCATAGCCACAGGCTTCACTTGGAAGGGGCGCTGTCATGCGGGTATCGGAGAGATATGAGGCAGCTGTTTTGATATAAGAAGCTGGAACGAGCTGTTTTCCGTTAATATTTCCATTATGAGCTAAAAGATAACCGAATTTTAAAAGGTCAGATGGAAGTGCAACAAGACCACTGCCACCCATGGAGATACCAAAGGGATCGGTCAACATATAGGACTCGCTTGATAATTCCAGAACGGACAGTTTTTGTTTCAGGTAATCGAGCATTGACATTCCGGAAAGCCGTTCTACGAGTGCACAGAGTGTATGTGTAGAGGAAGTATCATAATGAAAGAGCTTTCCTGACGGATGAGTTGGCGGTACTGTAAAGAAACTTTCTACCCAGTCATTTTTCATATTGACTTTATAAGTTGTGGATGCATGACAGGTACGCATCATGAGCATATCGCGGATCGTCATTTCTGCGATCCATGGATGTACATTAGATGGAACTTTATCCGGAAAATATCTGACAATGGGATCATCGAGAGATAATTTTCCCTCTGCTTCTAACAGACCGATCGCAATGGAAGTAAAACTTTTACTGATGGAAAACATGCGATGCAGGGTATCTTTTTGGTAGGGAGCATAATAGCCTTCAGCAATCAGGGTATCATGCCGCATCAGAAGAAAACTGTGCATGGGAATCTGTTTTTTCTGTAAACGTTCCAAAAATTTAAGAAGGCATCTGGAAGGGATGCCAACACTTTCTGGAGAATCTTTTTTGAAATCAAACATTGTATACTCCATTTCTGCGTTAATTTACGCTGTTATTGTTTTTAATTTAAGACTGAACACCGAAACTGCTCGGTGTAACGCCAAATTTTTTCTTAAATGCACGCCGGAAAGAAGTCTGGTTATTATATCCAACTTCCAATGCAATCTCATTGATGCCGGATTTACCTTTTTCAATCAGATGGGCTGCTTCTGTAAGGCGCAGATCTTCCAGATAAACGGAAAAGTTTACGTTCATATTTTCCTTAAACATATGAGAAAAATAACTTTCTGATATATGAAACTCATCAGATATCTTACTTAAACAGAGAGCCGGATTTTTATAATTTTCACGGATATAAGTTACAATACTGTCGATCAGGTTATTTTTCTCGGACTTTGATGCAAAGAAATCACACAGCCTGATGCTGATATCTTCACAGAGACGGAAGGTAAGCTCATCCTGTGAAAGCAGGGTGTCGATTTCCATGATCTCCGGGGTAATTTCTCCGGTGTAGGTAAATCGAGCTTTCAATAAGGTATTGCGGATGTCGGTAAGTAAAAAGCGCAATAACTGGAACGGAAGGGAACGTTCTTCAATATTTTCCTGATGGATCAGGTTAAAAATCTCGATCACCTGCGTCTTATTGCCTCCGGTAATGGAGCGGATCAGACGGGTTGAAAATTCTGCCGGATAGTAATAAACATGCGAATCTTTTTTTAACATTTCATATGGAAGGAAAATATAGTTCTTGCTGGTATAGCCGGCTGCATCTTTCGCCTGCTGGTAGGATTCCCAGATGTTGGTAAAGGAACAGGAAAGACCTATTCCGGCAAAAAACCAGATTGAATATTCTTCTAACAGCTCACTGTGAAATTTTAAAACCTTTTCCTGAAGAGAGATCAGCATTTTGTCTGGTTTTTCATGAAAAGGAATCAGTAAAGTGTAAATATGTTTCTTTGGCGAACAAAGATATAAATTGTTCTCGTAGGAAAAATATCTTGCTAAGAGATTTGTTATGATATCTTTTGCGTTTTCAGAACTATCGGAAGCTGTATTTTCATTCGGAAAAGTATCAATGGTAGGATCATTTTCATAAGTTACACCATATAAAACATAATAGTGAAGCGAGGAATCCTCTAAATGCAGATAATTCTGGATAAATGCAAATTCATCAGGGGTAGTAATAACACCACTCATCAGCTGTCTTAAATAATTGTCATATAAAACTGGACGGATCGCAGCGGCTTCCTCGATCAGCTGCGTATTTGCGTGCAGTGTTTCCTTAAGCTGGCCGTCTAAGTGAAGGATCGGGCGCATATTGTTACGGACTAAAATAAATATCATGATAAGTCCACCGACAACTGCTGCAAAAAGGATGAACAGGAAAATAATCTGATAGTCGGACGGATAAATAGATTCCGGCTGTACCAGATAAAAAGTCCAGTCATTTGTTTTTGAAGCCATTCGCATGATATGGGTGTCGTCGTGAATACAGGTATTATTGCCATCGTAAGATAAGGATAATACAGATTCTGCAAGCGTGGATAAATTGTCCTCAGAAGACTGAAACTCATCTCCACAAAGGGAAAATACCGGCTGGTTTTGATCATCAACTGCAAGAATGTAACCGGTATCACCTAATGAGACACCATTGAAAATTTTGCGAAAGGTCTGTTCACTGATATGAAATGCCACAGTGGCAGGAATATCTTTGTAGGTCAGAACATCCATATTCAAAACATAAAGATAAGCGTTATCACTTTCCGGAAGCATAAAATCAGAAAGAGGATAAATCGCGGCATCTTTTGTAAGATTATTGTTAAGCAGATCATGCCATTCATTAAAATTAGCCCCGGAAGATAAATAGTTTCTTATATAATAGAGCTGTTCTGAATTGAAAGTGTTTACACTGATAATATAGCCACTGTTTCTCAGATAAACAAAATATGTACTAAATGGAAGTTCATTGTAAGAATACATATAAGAAGCAAGAGACTGCTTCATGGCAAGACCGGACAAGTAGAAATCATTATCGTCAGTGGACGTCATGGTAGCAAGACGGTATAGTTTTGTATTCATACTGAGCTGTCTGGTAATAGAGTCCATGGTGGTAAAATTATTATCTAAAAGAGATACAGCGCTTTCAAAGGTAGACTGATCCTGATCCCAGAAATCCTGTTCGGAACGTGTTGTTGAAACGCGGTGGAGATATACCATCAGAAGTAAAATGATAAGTAAAAAGACACTGTATGTGACAGCAAAGCGAATCATAAGAAAAGTAGTGGATTCATTTTTTGCTGCGGTATCTGATGTGTGATTCAAATTTATTCTCATAGGTGATAAATGTCCTTTTTGGATGTATTTTAATCGTACTTTTTTTATTTTATCATAATATGGGAAAATTACAACAGAAACCGAAAAAACCAGTAAAATCAATGGGTTGCGAGGCACAAAAACAAATTTTGTACCCCCTGTCAAATATTGTTTCTTGCTGAAAATCCCATAAGATGGTAATGTATGAGCAAGACATGAAAGCACTTACATCAGAGCAGTGTCGAAACAAATTTTTCCTAATAAGGAGGTTCTTATGAAAAAGAAGGTAGTATCAGTCCTTATGGCTGCCGCTATGGTAGCTGGTATGGCAGGATGCGGTTCCAGCAATACTGGTAACGCAGGAACAACAAATTCAAATGCTTCTACTAATAATGAAGCAACCACAGAAAGCGGTGATGCTTCCGCAGATGTAGCAGCAACCGATTCTGATGTTGAGAAACCAGAAGAAATCACCATTATGGTAGATGGAACTGTTTTCACACAGGAAAACGGACAGGCAGAGTTCATTGCCAAATTAGAGGATCTTCTTGGAATGAAGATCAATGTGATCCAGCCGGATCATGATGCTTACTACGATGTAGTAGGACAGACAGTTGCAAGTGGTGACTGGCCAGATGTTATGATCTTATCTTCAACCTATTATGCAGGTTATGCAGAGCAGGGAGTTCTGTGGGATATGACAGACGCTTATGCATCTTCTGATTTAAAAACAAGACAGGATGCATACGGCAGCACAGGAGTTATCGATGGTGTAAGACTTGATGGTAAGTTATACGGTATGCCTGCAGCTCGTGGTAACGGATGTGTTACATATGTTAAGAAAGCATGGTTAGACAACTGCGGACTTGATGTTCCGACAAACTATGATGAGTATCTTGCAATGCTCGAAGCATTTACAACCGGTGACCCGGATGGAAATGGTGTAAACGGAGATACCTACGGTGTATCTGCTGCCGGTTTCATCGGAACAGAGGCTCCATATACAAACTACTTACCGGAGTTCTATCAGGATGCAAACCCAAGCTTCTATAAAGCAGAAGACGGAACATGGAAAGACGGATTCACAGATGACTCTATGAAGAGCGCACTTGAGAGAATGTCAGCTGCCTACAAAGAGGGCGTGATTGATCCTACCACATTAACAAATGGTACATCTGACTGCCGTAACAAATTCTATGATGACAGCTTTGGTGTATTTACTTACTGGGCAGGTACCTGGGCAACCAACTTAAAGACAAACCTTGAAGCAAACGGCAAAGATGGTGAGTTAGTAGCATTACCTCCGATCGCTGAAGTAGGTCAGTATCTTGACCGTGTTCCACCAGTATGGTGCATCACATCTGCATGCGAGAATCCGGAAGGCGTATTCAAATATTTCATCGAGCCGATGCAGGATGGCGGAGATGTTCAGTTCTTATGGACATACGGTGTAGAAGGTGTTCACTGGTCAACAGCAGCAGAGACATTATTTGCTGGAACAGAGAACGAGAAAACTTATGCTGATGGTGAATTCCATATGTTAGAGAACCGTGAGAAAGAGGGTACACAGTACACCAAAGCTCACATCGATCCAATGCTTGCTTTAGTTGAGCTTGCTAACGATCCTCAGGAAGAATCTGTAGCAGCAGAAGCAAAAGAGTCTGCACAGTTATTCAATGATAACTGCAAAGCTGCTGATCTTGTTCCTACAACAGATGAGATGAGCGAGTACAACGGTGATTTAACAACATTAAAGAACGAGCTGATCGCAAAAGTTGTTATGGGTGAGATTACTGTTGATGATGCATATGCACAGTTTGAGTCAAATCACGGTGCAGAGTGGTCACAGGCAATCGTTGATTCTTTAAACAAATAATAAAACTTTCCGGTAAACGGAACTAAGAACTATGATTGGTGTATTGGCTGCGGATATCTGCAGCCGGCACCGATCATGGATCACAAATTCATGTTTGATTGAAAAGGAAGAACAGATATGAGAAAAAGCAATGAAAAATCAGCCGTAACGGCTACAACTGGTGGAAAGAAGAACCACCTGGCAGCAAAAATCTATAAATACAGAGGATTCTATCTGATGTTTCTTCCTGTATTAATTTTTGCATTAATATTCTTTTATTTGCCAATGCTTGGAATCCGTTTTGCATTTACCGATTATAACGGAATCAAAGAGGCAAGTTTTGTTGGTCTCAAAAATTTTCAGAAAATGTTTTCCATGCCAAATTTCTGGACGGCATTCTGGAATACCTTACAGATTAGTATTATCAAATTGTTTTTGACAACAGCAGCTGCTGTTATTGTTTCTATCTTTTTGAATGAGATCGCAAATATTCATTTTAAAAAGATCGTGCAGACAATTATTTATCTGCCACACTTTATGTCATGGGTAGTTACCGCATCTGTCTTTACTTTGATCTTAGCACCGACAGCAGAAGGTCTTGTAAATACATTTCTTATCAATGCTGGTGTGATTGACTCCGGAATTTATTTCCTGGGGGATTCAAAATGGTGGAGACTTGCGTACTATATCATTAATATTTGGAAAGAAACCGGTTGGCAGACCGTTATCTTTATGGCTACGCTTGCCGGAATAAATACAGAGCTTTATGAAGCTGCAGCAATGGATGGTGCAGGACGCTGGGGCAAGATGAGATATATCACATTCCCGGCATTACAGAATACGATCCTTACTGTTTTAATCTTAAACCTTGCAAAGGTTATGAACCTGTTCGAGTCCGCATTTGTAATGCAGAACGATGCTGTTTTAGGTACAGCAAACGTACTTGAAACTTATATTTACTATCAGACTTTCAACAGTGGTGCGATTCCAAATTACGGTTATACGACAGCCGTTGGTCTGTTCAAATCTCTGGTTGGTTGTGTACTGGTACTGTTCTGCAATCACTTAAGCAAGAAAGTACGTGATGGACGCGGAATCGTCTAGGAAGGAGCAGCAGATATGAAAAGCAAGAAAAAAATAGAAGTTTTCCCGATCGTAAACGGGTTAATATTTATTATCTTAAGTTTACTGATTATCATCCCGATGTGGAAAGTATTAGTTGACTCATTCGATTTAAAAACCGCATATGGTATGAAATTATGGCCGGAGGAATTTGGCCTTGCAGGATACATTTCCGTATTCAAAAACCCGACGCTGTCCCATCCGTTAATGATTTCTGTAATCACAACGATTGCAGGTACGATCATCGCCTTGATTTTATCTACATTTGGTGCATATGTACTGATCCAGTGGGATATGCCGGGACGTAACTTATTTGCAAACTTATTACTTTTTACCATGATTTTCCAGGGTGGTATGATCCCTACCTACCTCGTATTAAAATCATTACATTTAACAAATACCATCTGGGTCGTTATCTTATTCCCGGCACTGAACGTGTATAACCTGGTATTGATGAGGAACTTCTTCGAAGGTATTCCTGCCAGCCTGTTTGAGTCGGCAACACTTGACGGATGTACTCCGATGCAGACATTTATCCGTATCGTACTTCCGATGTCAAAAGCAGCATTAGCATCCATCGGTCTTATGTTTGCCGTTACATACTGGAACGACTATACACATTACAAACTTTATATTACAGATTCAAACCTTTATAACTTCCAGATGAAGTTAAGAAGTATCATCATGGGTAGTGATCTTCCGCAGGCAAACGGTGGTGCAACTGAGAACACCGTAAAGAATGCAGCGATCATCGTTATCATCATTCCATTCATGATCGTATATCCGTTCTTACAGAAATACTTTGTAAAAGGTGTAAATATCGGAGCTGTAAAAGAATAAGGAGGAAGGTTTGTATGGCGACTATTTTCTGGGCTGGAGATTCAACCGTACAATACAATGACATTCTTACATTTCCGCAGACCGGCATAGGACAGGTGATGAACCTGTTCCTAAAGCCGGAGGTGCGGGTGGAGAACCATGCCAAAAACGGCAGAAGCACAAAAAGCTTTATCGATGAGTCGAGACTGACACCGATTTATGACAGGATAACCGCAGGAGATTTTCTATTTATCCAGTTTGGACATAACGATGAGAAAAAGAATGATCCACAGCGGTATACAGATCCATATTCCGATTACATGGTGAATCTGGAAAAATTTGTAAATGCAGCAAGAAACAAAGGAGCATGGCCGGTTTTTATTACGCCGCTTGAGCGCAGATGTTTTATTGATGAGGAACATTTAGATATCGGGGAACATACCGATTATGTGGCGGCAATGAAACAGACAGCTGAAAATTTAAATGTTCCGCTGATCGATCTTTACAGTATGAGCCGCGCAGAAATGCGAAAGGCTGGAGCTGAAAAAACCAAAGAATGGTACATGCATCTGCCGGCAGGTGTCTATCCGTCCCATATGGACGGGCTGACTGACAATACGCATCTGAAATATATGGGTGCAGTTGTCTATGCGGGATGTATAGCGAGAGGTTTAAAAGAACTTGGCGGTATCTATAGTGATTTATTAGTGGCTTGGGAGTGATCCCTTGCCATTTTTGTATCAGGAAATAAAACCAGTGTTTAGGAGGATTTGAGGGTTATGTCATTATTATGGAAATCAGATCAGGAAGATGGAACTTATAAAAACCCGATACTTTTTGCAGATTATTCCGATCCGGATGTGATACGCGTAGGGAATACCTATTATATGACGGCGTCCAGCTTTAATTATGTGCCGGGACTGCCGATCTTAACATCAAAAGATCTGGTAAACTGGGAACTGAAAAATTATGCGATCGAAAAGATCGATGAGCCGGGCTATGATCTGCCGCAGCATGCAAAAGGCGTCTGGGCGCCTGCGATCCGTTACCATGAAGGATATTTTTACATTTACTACGGAATGCCGGATGAGGGCATTTACATGGTGCGCGCAAAAGATGCACTTGGAATCTGGGAAAAACCGGTACTTGTGTTAGCCGGAAAAGGTCTGATCGATTCCTGCCCGTTCTGGGATGAGGATGGAAATGCATATATCATCCATGGTTATGCGAAGAGCCGTATTGGATTTAAGAGTCATCTTGGCATATTCCCGATGTCATGGGATGGAACAAAGGCAACAGGGGAGGATCATATTCTCTACTGTGGACTTAAGACACAGCCGACGATTGAGGGACCTAAAGTATATAAACAAAATGGATATTATTATATTTTTGCCCCGGCAGGCGGTGTAAAAACCGGCTGGCAGGTTATTTTGCGTTCGAAAAATATTTACGGGCCTTATGAAGAAAAAAATGTGCTTCATCAGGGCAACAGTATCATAAATGGACCACATCAGGGGGCTCTGGTGGATACAGTGAATGGAGATGAATGGTTCATTCATTTTCAGGACAGAGGACTTTACGGACGAATCGTCCATATGCAGCCGGTTACATGGGAAAATGACTGGCCGGTTATGGGGATCAACGCAGTGGATGGCTGTGGGGAGCCATGTATCATCCATAAAAAACCAAATACCGGAATCACGGAGAAACCTTGTTATCTTGCGGCGGGAGATGATTTTTCATCGGAAAAAATCGGCTTGCAGTGGCAGTGGCTTGGCAATCCGAAGGATGATTTCTATTCTTTGAAAGAGAGAAAGGGATTTTTGAGATTATACTGTAAAAATCCATCAGGGAAAGTGGAGCCGATCCTCTGGGAGTGTTCGAATGTGCTGACGGAAAAACTGGTCTGCCCATATTTTGAGGCATCTGCCTGTGTTGACATTTCTGCCCTGTCTGAACAGGAGCAGGCAGGAATGGTCATGATGGGCGGTCACTATGCATACCTCGCAGTCCGCGTAATCAGAGGTCAGAAACGTCTGATCCTTGGAAAATCCTATGACAGTGAGGATGGAATGCGCGAGAAGGCAGAGCAGCTTTTGGTACTGCCGGAGGGACAGGAACAAGTTTATCTGATCTTTGCGATGCGCGAGGGAGATAACGGCAGTGTATTTCATTGTTATTATTCATTGACTGATGATACAGATAGTGCATCCTGGACGGAAGTGAGAGCAGAGTTTACACCGTCTGATCATACCTGGGTAGGTGCGAAGATAGGGCTGTTTGCGAATGTCATCGGGGAAAAGGAACTGGGAGGATATGGAGATTTCGAGTATCTGCATGTAGAGGCACTGGAAGATTAGATTATGGGACTTCAAAAAGAATTAGAAGCAAAAAATTTAGATGGTGTGATCCGTGAACTGACAGAAAATCCATCCTGCATTGATGATGTGACGGAAAAAGGTGTACCGCTTGCTTTGTATGCAGCGGAACTTGGAGATTTTTCTATTGTAAAGTATATTGTCGAATATTCCAGAGCAAGTATGAATATGGTGGATGAAAATCATAGAAATATTCTGCATTATGCAGCGACGTCCGGTAATCTGGAAATGAACCGTTACCTTGTGGAAAAAGTTGGAATGGATATTACGGCAGGAGATGGTAAATGTGTGACACCGTATCAGATTGCATATGAAAGAAAAGATGAGAAACTTCTTTCTTACTATAAAGAACGAACAGGTGCATCTTATGAGGGGATGTATCATAATCCGATACGCTGTGGAATGTTCCCGGACCCGTCTATTGTGCGTGTCGGGGTAGATTATTATATGGTGAATTCATCATTCATATTTTTCCCCTGTATCCCGGTTTCGCACTCGAGGGATCTGATACACTGGGAGATCATCGGTCATGCGATCACAGATCCACAGTGGGCGGCACTGGATGAACTGGAAGGCGGCAGAGGCTACTGGGCACCGGATATTTCTTATGATAATGGAAAATTTTATGTCACGGCAACATACCGCCTGAATGACACAGGCACTGTGTACCGTAAACAGATCGTGGTAAGCTCAGATAGACCGGAGGGACCGTACAGTAAACCGGCGGTCATTGATGAGGATGGAATTGATCCGTCTATCTTTCACGAGAATGGCAGACACTATATGCTGCTAAACCGTGGGGCGAGGATTTTAGAACTGAATGATGACTGCACAAAGCAGATCTCTGAGGCAAAATTATTATATTACGGAGATCAGAAACGTGCGCCGGAAGGACCACATCTGTTGAAAAAAGACGGTTATTATTATCTGTTCTTGGCAGAAGGAGGAACCGGAATGGGACACAGGATTTCTGTTGCGAGAAGTAAGACACTTATGGGAAATTATGAACCGTGTCCATACAACCCGATCATGCGGCAGATGGATGAGGGGGCAGCGATCCAGAGATGTGGTCATGGAAAGCCGGTCTGCACACAGAACGGGGAGTGGTATATGGTATATCTCTGCGGCAGGATGATCGGAGATGGTTACAGTATGCTTGGCAGGGAGACGGCACTTGATCCGGTAAGCTGGACAGCGGATGGCTGGCCGATCGTAAATGGATTAAAAGGTCCTTCTGTTTTGCAGAAAAGACCGGATCTTCCGGTGTGGATGCCGGAAGAAGAGCCGGATATTGGCTGGAACCCAAAATGGATGACACCACGTGCACCGGAGCCGGAAGGAATCCGTTTTCTCTCATCAGGAATCCGTATCAAAGGGAGCCGTTTTCCACTCAGAGATGTGGCTGCAAAAAATATTTTATTGCAGAGACAGACTTCGTTTTGTTTTACTGCGGAAACGGAACTTGTGATACCGGAACTTACAGGTGGTCAGGAAGCAGGTTTAGTCTGTTATTATGACGAAAATACATGGGTGTGTCTTGCAGTCTGCAGGGAAAATTCTTATTATATCCAGGTAAAAGAACATATTGGGGATAAAGATGTTCTGCATGAGAGACAGATGCTTCCATGTGATTGTTCAGGGAAAAAGATCAGCCTGAAAGTGGAAACAGAGTATTTAAAGCGGCGTTTTACTTACCGGCTGCAGGGGGAAGAAAAACATATAGCAGCAGAGATTGCGAATGTTTATTATCTATGCGATGAAGGAATTCATATGGGTAAGCGCTTTACCGGGGCAATGACAGGTATTTATGCGGTTGCCGGAGAACACAAATTGTATGCAGATTTTTTTAATTTTATTTATCAGGATATCGAAGCATAAAAAAGTCAGTATCAGAAAAACGAGGGAGACAAATGGAAACAAAAAGACAGGAAGATATCAGAAAACTTATGCAGATGCCGGAAGAGGCGATTGCTTCTCTGAATGAATCAGAGGCAGACCGGCTCGGAAGACTAGCAGTCATGTTTTATAAAGAAACAGGAGATGGAGTATATAAGGAGAAAGCAGAACAGATCCGTGCAGCGCAGGGCGAATTGCCGGAGGATATCTATGCCATGCCTTTTTTTATGGAATATGAAACGGTATGTGGGAAAAAAGAGCGGTACAATAAGATCGTTGACCGGATGGAAGATGAGGCGTCAGCCGGATTTGCCGATGCAAAAGCAAGAAATGCATATTTAGCAGTCCTGGTGGATGTGATTGATGGGATCAGTTTTGAGATTTATGAAAAATACCGGACTTTGACCGCAGTTTATAAATGCGTATTAAAGGATGCGTTAGCTGAGGGAGAAGAAACACCGGAACTCACCTATGCCATATTAAAAGGCTGCAATATTGGAATTTTGCTGAAAGAAAAATATGCAGAAACAGGTGTTTTAATGGCAGGGCATCTGAAAAATACGGGCATGGCAGATCAGACGGAATATCTGTCAGACATTACAGCAAGAACAATGGAACAATATGATCTGCTTGCGATGGAACAGTCGGAATAGGGAGGAAAAGAGTCATGGAAGTAAAACTGATTATGAAATCTGCCCGCAATGCGGTCATTGAAATTGCAGATGGTGGAATTTACAATACAAAAGAAACATATCATGTTCTGCTAAACGGTGAAGAGGTATTTTCAACGGATACGGTTATAAATTCATTGTTTGATTTAAAACCGCAGACTTCCTATGAGGTTTCTGTAAGAACAGCAGATGGTACCGAACTAGGAACGGTATCGTTTGTTACAGCATATGAATTTGTCACATTAAATGTCCGTGATTTTGGTGCCACAGGCGATGGAAAACAGGATGATACGAAGTTTATACAGGCAGCGATCCTAGCCTGTCCGAAGGAAAGCCGTGTGCTTATTCCAAAGGGAAGCTATCGCATTACCAGTCTGTTTTTAAAAAGTAATCTGCGCCTTGAGCTTGCAAAGGGAGCAGAACTTATCGCAGATACAGACAGGGCGGCCTATCCGAAATTTCCTGGTATGATTGAAAGTTATGATGAACAGGGGGAATATAATTTAGGAACATGGGAAGGAAATCCATTACCGATGTTTGCCGGCATCATCACCGGACTGGATGTAGAAAATGTATTGATCTACGGAAGAGGAACGATAAATGGCAATGCTTCAAAAGAAAACTGGTGGAAAAATCCGAAAGTCATGGTAGGAGCATTCCGCCCGCGTCTGTTTTTCTTAAGCCATTGTCAGAATGTGACACTTTGTGGTGTAACTTTCAAGAACAGTCCGTCCTGGACACTGCATCCGTATTTTTCAGATAACCTGAAATTCTACGGACTTACGATCAACAATCCAAGCGATTCGCCAAATACGGATGGCCTGGATCCTGAATCATGCAAAAATGTAGATATTGTCGGTGTGAAATTCTCACTTGGAGATGACTGCATAGCAGTTAAGTCTGGTAAGATCTATATGGGAAAGAAATATAAGACACCTTCTGAAAATATCCATATCAGACAATGCCTGATGGAAAATGGTCATGGTGCAGTAACAGTCGGAAGTGAGATGGCTGGCGGTGTCAAAAATCTGGTCGTGGAAGAATGCCGGTTTTACGATACAGACCGGGGACTACGTATCAAGACACGCAGAGGACGGGGAAAAGATGCCGTTTTAGATCAGATTATTTTCCGGAAAATCGATATGGATCAGGTTATGACGCCGTTTGTGATAAACTGTTTTTATTTCTGTGATCCGGACGGCAAGACCGAGTTTGTCCAGAGTCGTGAAAAAATGCCGGTAGATGATGGTACACCTGCGATCTTAAGACTTGATTTTGAGGATATTAAAGCCCAAAACTGTCATGTGGCAGCTGCATATTTTGATGGACTGCCGGAACAGAAAATTGAGCAGATCATTATGAAAAATATTACAGTGACATATGCTAAGAATCCGAAATCCGGCGTTCCTGCCATGTCTTCCGGTGTGGAAGAGTGTACAAAGAAGGGAATCTTTGCGCGCAACATCAAAGAACTGGTATTAGAAAACGTGGAAATAGAGGGACAGGATGGAGAACTTCTTGTTACAGAGGGAATTGACCATTTCGTGCAGTAGAACAGAAAGAGGAAAACATATGCAGTTAGGAATACGTTTACATGATATCAAAAAAGCACCACTTGAGGAGCGCCTTGCAATCGCAAAGGAGCAGGGGTTTTTGTGCGGACATCTGGCACTCTCAAAAGTAATCACGGAATATCCGGTGGATGATGGGGCACTGACTCCGGGGTATGCAATGTACTTGAAAAAAATATTTGCAAAAAACGATCTTGATATTGCCGTACTGGGATGTTATTTAAACCTTGCAAATCCAGATGAAGGACAGCTTGCAAAGATCACACACCGTTATCTGGCGCATATTCGGTTTGCATCACTGCTTGGCGTCGGGGTAGTCGGAACAGAGACAGGTGCTGTCAACGAGGCATATAAGTTTGAGGAAAAAAATCACTCGGATGAGGCGCTGGATATTTTTATACAGAATGTGAAACCGGTGATTTCCTATGCAGAAAAAATGGGCGTTATTTTTGCAATCGAGCCGGTGTGGAAACATATCGTATGCAATCCGAAGAGAGCGCGGAAAGTGCTTGATGAGATCGCGTCTCCAAATCTTCAGATCATTTTTGATCCGGTCAATCTTTTGGATATCAGTAATTATCAGAACAGGGATGCAATCATAGAAGAAGCGATAGAGCTGCTTGGAGATGATATTGCAATGGTCCATATGAAAGATTTTGTGGTGCAGGATGGGAAACTGGTGTCAGTCGCTGCAGGAACAGGTGAGATGAACTATGAGAAGATTATTCGTTTCATTAAGGAGAGAAAGCCGTATATACATGTGACGCTTGAAAATACAACGCCGGAGAATGCAGTACAGTCTAAAGAATATATTCAGGGATTGTATGATTCGTGCCGGATTTAAAAGAAGTTTTTTAGAAAAAATCAGGCTGGGAAGAAAGTAGGATTGCATTCCTGTGATATAAGATGTAAAATAAGATTAATAATATAAAAAAGAGGAGAATAAAAATGTTAAGAAAACAGACAAAAAAGATTTTATTTGTTATGCTGTTTGCGCTGACATTAGTTCTTGCCGGAAGAGTTGATGCGAATGCACAGACTGCTGCACCGGCAGGCGTGAAACAGGTAAAAGCGGGCAGCAGCTCTGTAACAGTACAGTGGGATGCTGTTATGCAGAATGATATTTATTATTATTATCGTATCAGCAATGATTCAAGTTTTAACAGCAGTAAAAGCGAGCGGAACTATGATGAATCAGAAAGCTATATTTCAGGTCTTTCTGCGGGAAAGAGTTATTACGTCCAGATTGGAACATCAGCAACACATTCTGGTTCGACTGTGCCGGCCGATGTGACGTGGTCGAAGGCGATTGAAGTTGTAACAGCTCCAGCGCAGGTTGCATCGAGTTCAGTAAAACAGAGTGGTGCAGGTACGACATCCATTTCATTGACCTGGCCGGCTTCTTCCGGTGCAAACTGTTATAAGATCGATTATTATTTAAATAATGCATCGCAGCGTACAGCATCAGAAGTTATCTCCCAAAATAACAATGTAAAAATTACCGGATTAAAAAAGAACAACCGTTATTGTGGACATGTTTATGCAGGAAGAACAAGCAGTACAGGCTTTACAGCTTATGCAGGTTCTGGCAGTTACTATTATGATGTAAAAGTTAAACCAACGAAGATCACCGGAGTAGAAAATACCGTATTTTATTCATATATAAATACTGCATATATAGAATGGAATCCTTCTAATTCCGCGAGTGGATATGAATATATTCTTTATGATAATTCCGGAAAGAAAATATTA
This sequence comes from Roseburia sp. OF03-24, assembly GCF_003463035.1. Lineage (NCBI taxonomy): Bacteria > Bacillati > Bacillota > Clostridia > Lachnospirales > Lachnospiraceae > Roseburia > Roseburia sp. OF03-24. The sequence goes on from NZ_QSCK01000025.1 coordinate 46,485, forward strand.
AGTAATACAACGACTTCTAAACGCCTTGATATTTCTACCAATAAGATCAAGAAAACACAGTTTTACCGTATCAAAGTAAGAGGTTATGTCAATTTAAATAATAACAAAAAGGCTTATGGTGCATGGTCTGACACATTATATTTTGCAAAGGCACCATACAAGAATTTAAAATTAAAATCATCCGGAAAGAAAATTTCTGCAAACTGGAATAAAGTGACAGGAGCAACAAGTTATACGGTATATGTTTCCAATAAGGAAAAGAGCGGATATAAAAAAGTCGGTACCTATAACAGCAAGAAAACAAGTGTTACGATTAAAAAATATGGAAAAGCTGCTTTGAAATCAGGTAAAACATATTACGTAAAAGTTGTCGCTGAAAAGAAAGTGAAAATCAATAAGAAATATAAAACCTTTAAGAGTACCTTATATTATGAAGGAAAAAGTATCAAAGTAAAATAAGAGAATGAATAAAGAAAAGCACCTGAAAATTCAGATCTGAATTTTCGGGTGTTTTTTTCGAAATAAAAAGTAAAAAAAAGAAACCATTTTGAAAAATGGAGAATTGTTTCTGACATCATTGTATTTTTTAATAAAAATAAGGTTGCAAGGGGGATTTGCACCTAAAAAGAAGAGAAGGAGTATAATGATGAAAAACAGGAAACTAACCAGAATTATCGCAATTACGTTGACGGCAACTGTGGCTGCAACATCTGTGATGCCGTGCGGGACGGTATTAGGGGCGCAGAATGATCCGGTCACAGAAGAGGCAGCACAAACAACGGAGAGTGTGCAGGAATCAGAAGTATCAGAATCGGAAATATCAGAAGCTGAGACATCAGAAAACGAGACAGAGAGTCAGACAGGAACCGAAGCTGGCACCGAAAAAGAAATCAATACGGAGATTAATACGGAAACAGGGACAGAGACAGAAATCGGCATGGAGACAGAAAACGATGCTGAGATAGAGACAGAAATTGAGACAGAACAGATAAAATTAGAAAGTTCAGATTTCCCCCAGATTGGTTCTAAAGTTACAAAAAAGACAGTAGACTGCGAAACAAAAGAAACAAAGAGTACAGACTGGGAGCTGGTCTGGAGTGATGAATTTAATGAAGATTCGCTAGATCTGACAAAATGGGATTATCAGTCTGGTGATGGCAGTGATTATGGAGTTGCCGGATGGGGAAATGCTGAGAAAGAATATTATACAAAAGGGGAAAATATCTCTTTTGAAGATGGACATCTTGTGATTACGGCAAGAAAAGAAAACAGAGGAAGCTCCACTTATACCTCTGCGAAATTATGGACAAAAGGAAATGATTATTATAACGGAACTGCAAAAGAGCCGTTATATGCAAAAAAATATGGTCGTATTGAGGCAAAAATGTCTCTTCCGGAAGGTACCGGATACTGGCCGGCATTCTGGATGATGCCGCTGGATGACGCTTATGGTGGATGGGCTTCGTCCGGTGAGATCGATATTATGGAGGCAAGAGGACGTGTTACGGGAAGTGTTGACGGTACGATACATTTTGGTAATTCATGGCCGAATAATAAATCACGTGGAGGACACTATGATACGACGATCGATCCTTCCTTTAATTTTACACAGGAGCATGAATATGCGTTAGAATGGACACCGGGTAAGATCAGCTGGTTCGTAGATGATCAGTGCTACAAGACCATTACCAACTGGTATTCTATTGGTTCAGATAATAAAGAAAACTTTACTTATCCGGCTCCGTTTGACCAGGAATTTTATATCATGTTAAACCTGGCAGTGGGTGGCAATTACGACAGTGGCAATCTGGATGACATTGATGGCGGACAGATGAAAGTAGACTATGTGCGTGTCTATGATCTGCTGGATGCAAATGGAGAAATCCATGATTATTCTGAGGATGAAAAAACTGTTGAATCAGAGGCGGCGCAGGCTGGCGGATTAGAAGGCGGCATTGTCGGAAAAACCAATTTCTTAAGCGGTGATCTGACGAAGGCAAGAAAAATTACTGAACATGCAGAGGGAATCGAAGGCTGGTATCTGCAGAATGGCACAGGAGGTGCAGCGAATGTGACTGCTGCCGAGGGTGGTGCTAAGGTAAGCATCAGTTCTGCCGGAGAAAATGGGTACTCTGTGCAGCTGATGCATCAGTTTCCATTGACATATGGATATGAATATGAATTAAAATTTGATGCAAAAGCAGATGAAGCACGCAGTATCACGGCACAGGCAGGCGATTTTACCTATAATTTCCTTGGAAGCTGGACAAAATACAGCGATGCTTTTACCGTTCCACTGACGACCGAATGGAAAACTTATACCTATAAGTTCGACATGAAAGAATTTAACGATGACTATGCACGTCTGGAATTAAACCTTGGTTTGACGTCCACGGCCGGAGTTTATATCAGAAATGCATCATTGGTTGCAACCGGACTTTATCAGGGAATCACAGAAGATGGAGATAAGGAACCGACAAAGGGTGGAGAACACATTTATAACGGAACCTTTGATCAGGGAAATAATAAAGATGCAGGTGGTTCCTATACAAGATTAAAATTTTGGAATGTAAAAGGTAATGCAGCTGCAAATGTTGATACACAGCGTAAACTGGTACTTGGATCTGGAACAGATGAAAATGCTGGCATAGAACAGACAGGAATTTCTCTGCTTGGAAAAGATCGTTATGAACTTACTTTCGATGCTGCTGCATTTTCAGGTGATAGTATCAGAGTGCAGGTGAAGGGAGCAAATGGCACAGAGTATATTTCTGAAACGGTGGATCTGACTTCGGACATGCAAAAGAAAAAAGTATCTTTTACAGTGCCGGAAAATGTATCTGACAAAACAGGAAGTGTATCATTTATAGTTGGGAATGATGGTAAGAAAATACATATAGATAATATATCCCTGAAACGTTTGACAAATTATAACGTGGATTACAGCCAGATAAAAGTATATCCGATTGAAAATGGTGATTTTGCAGGATGCAGCGGAAATAATTTAAAAGGATGGAGTACTTATGGTAATCCGGCTGTTGATGTGGCAGATGGCGTGTGTACGGTAACTGCAGTTCCAAGTGGAAATGTATGGGATAAAATGCTGATTGCCGATGCCATGCAGATGGAAGAGGGAATGACGTATGAACTGCATTTTGAACAGAAAGCAGAACGTGCGGGAGAAACATACACTGCTAAAATAGAAACGACAGATGGAAGTTATACAGTTATTACCGAAAAACAGTGTAAGACGACAACTGACTGGACAAACGAGGATATTACGTTTACCTGTAATAGTTCCGGTGTGATGGAGTTTAAATATCTGCTTGCGCAGGTATCAGGTGAGTGCAAAATTTCATTTCGTAATGTGAAACTTAATGTTTCGAATGCGCCGATTTTGCAGATGCCGTTCTTCTATAAAAATGGTGTAACAAAAGCAGATCAGGATATTGTATTTCAGATGCATCCTGCAAGTAGTACAGGGGATGCATGGAAAGCAGCAGAAAAAACAGTAACAGTTGATGGAAAACAGGTGGAAGCTGTATTTGATGATACTACGATGACAATTCCGGCTGGAACTATTTCAGAGGAAGGAAAATATAAAATCAAAATTTCAGCTTTCGGATTTGATCTTTGTGAGTGGAATCTTGAGGTATTTCCAGCAGGAAAAAATCTGGTTTTGAATGGCAATTTTTCAAAAGGAACAGCATCATGGGCAGACAGCTATTTTAACGAGGGGGAAGGATATCCTGCGGGAAATCTCAGCGTAACAGAATCGAAAGAAGCGAAAATTGAGTATAAATGGGCTCAGAATTTCTGGGATCTTCAGTTGATACAAAAAAATATTCCGGTAAAAAAAGGCGTTGAATATAAGATTACCTTTGATGCTCGTGCAACAGTGGACCGTCCGGTCAGCCTTCAGATTGCAGGTGGACTTACAACCTATAAACTGGGAAGCAGATATCATAAATACACCCGTTATTTTACTGCACCGGAAAATAATGCGGAAATAGCATTCATGCTTGGAAATGTGGCGATGGGCAGTCTGATCACACCATCTGATGAACATACAGTTTATTTTGATAATATTTGTATAGAAGAAATGGGTGCGGAAGATGCACTGACGCGGATTCCTGAAGTTGAATCCGCAGGAAGTGTCAAGCTGACGCAGGATGCAGTATTGAACCTGGTTGGTGTCAATGATGCATGGAATGCTGCAGAAAAGACAGTTTATGTAAATGGAACAGCCGAAAACTGTAAATTTGATAATGATAAAATTACAATTACAGGAAGCACATTTCGTCAGACCGGAAACTATGAGGTCGTAATAAAAGCGGATGGATTTTCAGATACGAATCTGGCATTTTTGCAGATCACAAGCGCCGGTATTCAGGAATACATGACGAATGGTGATTTCTCGGAAGGCGAAAAGAATTGGAAATTCTGGGCAGGTGGTGAACCGGAATCTGCCAGTGTCCGTTATGTGGGCGGTCAGGCAGAAATCAATATGCTTTATCCGTGGAAAAACCAGTTTGGTGTTTATGATTCCTGGGGAATCCAGTTATCGCAGAATGTTCTTGTTTCTAAAGATACAGAATATGTTTTAAAATTTAAGGCAAAGTCCGAGATAAATAAAAAACTTGATGTTGATATCAGTGGACAGAAATTCAGTTTTGATATGACAGGGGATGAACAGGAGTTTACATGTCAGTTTAAGGCAAATGATGAAAAAGCTACAGTTGGATTTTTCTTTGGTGCATGTGATGAGAATACACCGGAAAATACAAAAATGTGGCTTAAGGATGTGTCTCTTACAAAGGTTGGCGATGAGACACTCGATGGTGTCTGCAGCTATCAGGTAGAACATTATCTTCAGAAAAATGGAAGTTATGTGTTATATGAAAAGGCACATGGAGCAGCCAAGGCAGATACCATGGTGGATGCACAAAAAGATGGACTGTGCAGAAATTATGAAGGATATACGTTTGCACCTGAAGTGAATGGTAGTGTTGTATCAGGGAAAGCCTCAGATAAACTGGTAATAAAGCTGTTCTATAAGCCGAATAAATATCAGATTCAATATGTGATGAATCTTGATGCAGACGTAAAAAATCCGAATCCGGATGCTTATACTTATGGTAAAATGGTCGTGTTGAAAGCGCCTTCCTGTGATACAAATGAATTTTTGGGATGGTATCTTGATCCTGAATATACAGTTCTGGTAGAGAATATCGAAGCTAATATGACAGGTGATGTTGTTCTTTATGCGAAGTGGAAGGATAGAGAAAATGTAGATCCGGAGAAACCAGGAGATAAAAAACCGGATGAAAATACGCCGGATATAAAGAAGCCAGATGAAAAAACACCAGATACGAAGATACCAGATGAAAAGACACCAGATACAAAGAAGCCAGATGAAAAAGCACCAGACTCACAGGATTCAGGAAATGCAGCGGTAACAGCCATATCTTTGAATAAAACGAAAGTTACTTTAAATAAAGGAAAAAAGTTTACGCTGACAGCAAAAATAACACCGGAAAATGCAGCAAATAAAAAGGTGGTATTCCGTTCAGGCAACAAAAAGGTTGCAACCGTAAATGCCAAAGGCGTGATTAAGGCGGTCGGAAAAGGTAAGACAAAAATTACAGTAAAAACGCCAGACGGTAAAAAAACAGCAGTTTGTACCGTTACAGTTAAAATTCCGTCTAAAAAAGTAACCATGAATGTCAAAGAGATTTATGTGGTAAAAGGGAAAAAAATAAGCCTTAAAGCAACCATGAATCCAATTGACAGTACCGATAAAATTAAGTGGAGCAGTTCCAAAAAATCAGTGGTAACCGTAAAAAATGGAAAAATAACAGCTAAAAAGACCGGCACTGCAGTCATCACAGCTAAGACGACGAGCGGCAAAAAAGTAACATGTAAGGTACATGTTGTAAAGAAAGCCAAAAAATCGACGTCAATCAAATTAAATAAAAAACAGCTGACCATGAAGACTGGCGGCAGATATGAACTTAAGGCAAAAGTAAAACCGTTTAATTCAACGGATATCGTAAAATGGAAGAGTTCAAATAAAAAGATTGCAACGGTAGACCAGTTTGGAACTGTAAAAGCAAAGAAAGCTGGAAAGGTAAAAATTACAGCAACTACGTCCAGTGGAAAAAAGGTTACCTGTGTTATCAAGGTAAAGAAAAAATAAAGACAGGAATTTGATCTTTTAAAGGAAAGAGGGATGACAGATATGAAATGCCATCCCTTTTTTGAGTCTTCGTATTTAATTTATAGAACATTATTTTATGTAATAGAGAATTTCAACGAAATTTCCTATTACATAAAAAAACTGCCATATCAAATTTGATATGACAGCTTTTTTACTGTTCAATTAAGCTCTTTCAACTTTGCCGGATTTCAAACAGGAAGCACATACATATAATTTCTTAGGTGTTCCGTTTACTTTACAGCTCACACGCTTGATGTTTGATTTCCACATTCTATTTGATCTTCTATGAGAATGGCTGACATTATTTCCGAAATGAGCGCCCTTTCCACAAACTGCACATTTTGCCATAGTTTTGCACCTCCTTGTAATTCACTAAGTCTGCCTGTACTATCAGACTCACAACATGTTTATTCTAACAGATTCATTTTTATATTGCAAGCAAATTTTAAAAAAAATATTAAAAATAGTAAACAGGACTAGGAATTTTGGTAAAAAGCGGTTATAATAGACAATAAACTAGCGTTAATATGGCTTTGAAAGGAGCAGGAACGTATATGAATGGACATATGGATACCCAGTTGGGAAGAGTTTCAATAGACCCGGAAGTAATTGCAACCTATGCAGGATCTGTAGCTGTAGAGTGCTTTGGAATCGTAGGTATGGCTGCAGTTAACATGAAAGATGGTCTGGTGAAGTTACTGAAAAAAGATTATTTGACACATGGTATTAATGTAGCGATTGACGAGGATAATAAGATTACGATCGATTTTCACGTGATCGTATCCTACGGCGTCAGCATCAGTACGGTTTCCGATAATTTAATAGAGACGGTAAGATATAAAGTAGAAGAGTTTACCGGACTGGAAATCAAAAAAATTAACATTTACGTTGAAGGCGTGCGTGTAATTGATTAAGGAGGACATAGAAGGTGGAAATCACTACGATAAATACTGAGCTTGTGGCGAAGATGTTTCTTGCCGGAGCAAAGAATCTAGATGCAAAGAAAGAATGGATCAACGAGCTGAACGTATTCCCGGTTCCGGATGGTGATACCGGTACAAATATGTCAATGACGATCATGTCAGCGGCAAGAGAGGTAAGTGCTTTGGAAAAACCAGAGATGAAAGCATTGGCAAAAGCTATTTCATCCGGTTCTTTAAGAGGAGCGAGAGGTAACTCAGGTGTTATTCTTTCACAGTTGTTCCGTGGTTTTACAAAGGTGATCGCGGAATATGATGAGATCAACGTACAGATTTTATCAGATTCTTTCCAGAAGGCCGTTGAGACAGCATACAAAGCTGTTATGAAGCCAAAAGAGGGAACAATCCTGACTGTGGCAAAAGGCATGTCTGACCGTGCGTTAGAACTTTGTGATGATACAGAAGATCTGGTATATTTCTGTGAAGAAGTCATCAAGGAAGGTGACCGCGTGTTAGATCTCACACCGGAGATGCTTCCTGTTTTAAAACAGGCGGGAGTTGTGGATTCCGGCGGACAGGGTCTGATGCAGGTTATGAAAGGTGCAATGGATGCACTGCTCGGCAAAGAAGTGGATTACACCATCGAGGAAACTCAGGCGGTGAAAAAGGCACCGGAAAGTACAGGAACATCCTACAATATTGAAGCACAGGCAAATCAGGAGATCAAATTTGCATATTGTACACAGTTCCTTATTATGCTTGATACGCCGATCACACTGCAGCAGGAGAATGAGTTTAAGTCTTATCTGGAGACGATCGGTGATTCCATTGTTGTTGTCGCAGATGATGAGATCGTAAAGGTACATGTACATACCAACGATCCGGGACTTGCGATGCAGAGAGGACTGACCTATGGCTCCCTGACTACAATCATCATTGAAAATATGAAGTTAGAGCGTGATGAAAAGATTTCTGCCCTGAAAGAAAAAGAGATGCAGTCAGCAGGTATTCCGGAAGAAAAAGAGGAAAAACCGGCAGAGCCTCCAAAAGAGATGGGATTTATATCCGTCAGCATCGGAGAGGGAATCAATGAGATCTTTAAGGGACTCGGTGTTGATTATATCATCGAGGGTGGTCAGACTATGAATCCGAGTACTGAGGATATGTTAAATGCCATTGAAAAAGTAAATGCAAAGACGGTATTTATTTTGCCGAACAATAAAAATATTATCCTTGCAGCAAATCAGGCAGCATCTTTAGTAGAGGACAAAAAGATCATTGTTATCCCGACTAAGACGATTCCACAGGGTATCACTGCTCTGATCAATTTCATTCCGGACAGTACACCGGAAGACAATGAACAGCGTATGAGTGCTGAGATTTCCACGGTCAAGACAGGTCAGGTTACTTATGCAGTCCGTGACACAGTGATCGATGATAAAGAGATCAAACAGGATGATTTTATGGGTATCGGCGATTCCGGTATTCTTTCCGTAGGACAGAATTTAGAACCGACAGTCATGGATATGATGAAACAGCTTGTGGATGAAGATTCTGCGATTGTCAGCATTTATTATGGTGAGGATACGAAAGAAGAAGATGCAAATGCACTTGGCGAGAAGATTGGAGAGGCATTCCCGGATGTCGAGATCGAAGTGCATTACGGCGGACAGCCAATCTACTATTATGTCATTTCTGTAGAATAAGAATGGAGTAAAAATGGACCGCAATTCCCCTTTAAGAGATATTAAGGGTGTTGGCGCTAAAACAGAAGAATTATTTCATAAGATAGGAGTATACACCGTAGGTGATATACTCCTTCATTATCCCCGGACATATATACAGTACCCGCAGGCGAAGCATGTGGATGAGGTGTCAGACGGAGAACAGGCAGCGGTTCTTGGACGGATCACAAGAACACCGGTAGTGCGAAAAGTGCGTACTATGCAGATCACGGTTACGACGATCAGTGAGATGGGAGTTTCCTTAGAACTGGTATGGTACCGGATGCCTTATATGAAAAATAATTTAAAAGCCGGCAACACCTACATATTTTATGGAAAAGTTAATAAAAAGAACGGAAGACTTGTCATGGAGCAGGCAGCCTTGTTTACAGAAGAACAGTATGCATCCATGGAACAGGTATTTCTGCCTGTATACACGCTGACCAACGGACTTTCCAATAATCTTGTCACGAAAACAGTGCGGGCGGCACTTGGAGACGAACAGTTGTTTATGGATTATCTTCCATGCGCGATCCGCGAAAAATATGGGCTTTGTGAGTATAATTACGCCATACGGCAGATTCATTTTCCGGAGGATATGGATACACTCATTACAGCGAGAAGACGCCTTGTGTTTGATGAAATTTTCCTTTTTATATTAAGCATGCAGTATCAGAAGGAAAAGCATGTCAAAGAGAAAAATGAGTTTGTTTTTGCTGAGGATGATTTTACAAATGAGTTGATAGAAAAACTTCCTTATGAGCTTACCAATGCACAGAAAAAAGCGCTTGCGGATGTGAAACGTGATATGCGTTCCGAGACGGTCATGCAGCGTCTGATCCAGGGAGACGTAGGCTCCGGTAAAACGATCGTTGCGTTCCTTGCGATGGCTGATACAGCACACAATGGATACCAGTCTGCGATCATGGCGCCGACGGAAGTACTTGCAAGACAGCATTATGAGTCTTATCAGAATATGTGTGAACAGTTTGGACTTCATATTCCTATCGTGCTTTTGACCGGTTCCATGACGGCAAAACAGAAACGCCGCGCTTATGAAGCATTAGAGGTATATCCGAATGCTATGATCATCGGGACACATGCACTGATACAGGAGAAAGCAATTTATCAGAATCTGGCACTTGTGATCACGGACGAACAGCATCGTTTTGGAGTACGGCAGCGTGAAACATTTGCAGGAAAAGGAACAGAACCGCATGTACTTGTCATGAGTGCAACCCCGATTCCACGTACTTTGGCGATCATTATCTATGGGGATCTGGATATTTCTGTCATTGATGAAGTTCCGGCAAAAAGACTTCCAATCAAAAACTGTGTAGTTGACCGGCGATACCGCCCGAAAGCATATGCTTTTATCGAGCATGAGATACGCGCGGGACATCAGGCATATGTGATCTGTCCGCTGGTGGAAGAAAGTGAAAATATGGAAGCGGAGAACGTTACCGATTATGCAAAACGTCTGCGGGAAGAACTGCCGGAAGACATTGTGATCGGTGTTTTACACGGACAGATGAAAGCAGACCAGAAAAATAAGATTATGGATCAATTTGTAAAAAATGAGATTCAGGTGCTTGTTTCCACGACAGTTGTTGAGGTTGGCGTCAATGTGCCGAATGCTACGGTCATGATGATCGAGAATGCAGAACGTTTTGGACTTGCACAGCTCCATCAGTTAAGAGGACGTGTCGGAAGAGGTGACGCCCAGTCTTACTGTATTATGGTCAACGCCTCAGACAGTAAAAATTCGATGAAACGGCTTGATATTTTAAATAAATCTAATGATGGATTTAAAATTGCAAGTGAAGACCTGAAATTACGTGGTCCGGGAGATTTTTTTGGCATCCGCCAGTCCGGAGAGATGCAGTTTTTGCTGGCAGATATTTATCAGGATGCAGCCGTGTTACAACAGGCATCAGAGGAAGTGCAGGATCTGCTTGCCGCAGACCCGGAACTTTGTGGCGAAGAAAATGTCAATCTGCAGCATTATCTGGAGATTTTCTTCGAGGATCAAAAGAGCAGATTAAATTTATGACAGAGATCTGTTTATAATGGATTTTATTTAGAGGCAGAATATAAAAACATAAAAAACGGGAGCTTCCGTTATGGAAAGCATCCCGTTTTTTGAGCTGGAATCATAATTCCTGGTGACATATAGCTCCTGACAAAATTATGATTTTAGCGGACGATAAATCTTAGCTGGCAGATGATTACTTGCCTGACATCTGTTTCTCCTGTGCCTCGATCATTTTCTTAACCATATAACCGCCGACAGAACCGTTCTGTCTGGAAGTAAGGTCTCCATTGTAACCGTCCTTTAAAGGTACGCCGATCTCGCTTGCTACCTCATATTTGAAACGGTCTAATGCACTTTTTGCTTCAGGAACTGCTGCTCTGTTAGATGAACGACTTGCCATAATAGTTTCCTCCTTTGGTGTGTTGTGATACATCATTTGTTTCAAAGTATCCTTTGTATTAAAGTCTGAACAAACGCCGCGCTGATCATATGTTCCGCGGCGTTTGTGTTTTGCTGCGGTGTTTTTGATCGCGTTTTGTTTTGTTCAGTGATAGTATATGAAATATGATGTCAGATAAACATGTATTTTTTGTCAGAAAAGCAAGTAATATCCGTTTTGAAAAACGCATAAGATATCTGTTTTATGTTTTGTAAATAAAACTTGTAAGCGCTTACAAATATTTATTTACAAACCGGATCATATAAGCTATGATAAAGGTAACGTGGTTGTGTCAGAAATTCGTAATGCAGGCTGGCAAAATGCACAGGAGAAGGAGAAAAACAGTATGGATAAGATTGAAAAATACATTGATGAACTTTTAGAGAAAAGCACACCGGATCGCCCGATCTGGAACATCGAAAAAATTCTGCAGGGGAAAAAGTCAACCTGGAATTATATTGATGGCTGTATGATCAAGGCAATTTTAGAGATGTATGCCATCACAAAAGACGAAAAATATTTTTCATTTGCAGATCATTTTATTGACTGTAAAGTTATGGAGGATGGTTCGATTGAAGGATATTCCGTGGAAGAACTGAATATTGACAATGTCAATGCCGGAAAGACATTATTTGAACTTTATGATCTGACAGGAAAAGAAAAATACCGTAAAGCGATCGACCTTGTATATAGCCAGATCAAGAAAATGCCTCGTACAAAAGAAGGAAATTTCTGGCATAAAAACATTTATCCAAATCAGGTATGGTTAGACGGACTCTATATGTGCCAGCCATTTTATATGGAGTATGAGACCCGTTTCAATGACAAAAAAAATTATGACGATATTTTTTCACAGTTTTTTAATGTGGCAGAGAACATGCGTGACCCAAAGACTGGACTTTACTATCATGCGTATGATTCCTCAAGAGAAATGTTCTGGTGTGATAAAGTAACCGGTCTCAGCCAGAATTTCTGGCTTCGTGCATTGGGATGGTATTCCATGGCTTTGCTTGATACTTTGGATAAAGCAGATGCGTCTGTCGGCGAACCATATGAAAAAATGAAACAGATCTTTGTGGATCTGATGGATTCCATGTTAAAATATCAGGATGAGAGTGGCATGTGGTATCAGGTCGTAAATGTCGGTGGAATGGATCGTAATTATCTTGAGACAAGCGGAAGCTCGATCATGGCATATGCACTGCTTAAGGGTGTACGTCTTGGATTTTTGCCGGAAAGTTACCGTGTTTATGGTGAGAGGGCATTTCACGGTATTTGTGATAAATATTTATCGGAAGATGAAAACGGAGAGCTTCATTTAGATGGTATCTGTCTGGTTGCAGGATTAGGCGGAGCAAACCGCCGTTCCGGAACATTTGATTATTATATGTCCGAGCCGGTTGTAAAAGATGATGCAAAAGGTGTCGGTCCATTTTTACTTGCATATACAGAGATGAAGCGTTTAGAGAAGTAAAATAAAAAATTATTTGCCGGTAAAGGAAAAAGGAGCAGATATGAGAGGTAATAATCAAACAAAATTTAGTGGAACAAAAGCAGTTGGGGTAAGTATCCTTGCACTTTGCTTATTGGCATTTTCACAGCTTCTGGCACTGTTGATCGGAAATATGCTGGTGGCAGGCGGAATGTCAGCAGTGACCGGGAATATTTTTACCGGAATTTTATATGCAGGACTGGTGCTTGGCGGAGTCTGGCTGATATGCAAGAAGATGTTGAAAATACCAGTGACAGATTTTAAGGTTGGGAAGCCGGATCTGCATCCATTTTGGATCATCGCTGCTTTTGCAATGCCGTTGCTGGTGATCTTAGTATATCAGTTATTTGCAGGAACATGGCAGCAATCGTCCATGGAACCGGAAACGATAAAACGGCTTGTCGCCGGAAGTGTGGCATATTTAGGGCTGGCAACCGGAATCGTGGAAGAGACAGTATTCCGTGGAGTTATTATGAGTTCGGTAGAATATGCGTGGAACCGGAAAATTGCAGTGATCGTTCCATCCGTTCTGTTTGGATGTTTGCATATCGAAGAGGGGATGAGTATTTCTGGAATGATCCAGGTTGTGATAGCAGGAAGTCTGGTTGGCATTTTGTTCTCCCTTGTGACCTGTTATACCGGAACAATCTGGTATTCTGCACTCATGCATGGAGTCTGGAATTGTCTGATGATCGGAGGATTGATCCATATCGGCTCTGCGGTGGATGGTACAGCCTGGTATAATTATGTGCTTGATACAGATTCTTTTCTGCTGACGGGTGGAGAATTCGGTGTGGAGTCTTCTGTTATTTCCATAGCAGCGTATCTGCTTTTTGCTGTCATCGCATTATTATTACTCAGTAAAAAGAAAGAAGCATAACTTATTTTAAAATATAATTTTAGACAGAAAAATCGCAGTCGTGGTCTTATAAATCCACGGCTGCGATTTTTATCATTTTATAACGCTGATTCATAGTTGTTTTGGAGGGCTGGTTATTGTTTTATTCCACCAGCGTCAGATCAGAAATATCAGGATGTACCGTCAGCGAAAAATTAGTGTAATACACCACAAAGCCCGGAGCACTTCCGTTTGGTTTTTTTACATTTTTTTTCTGAAGATAATCGATCTCAATCTTATCACTGTCCCTGCCGCTTGAATAGTAACCGGCAAGTTTTCCGGCTTCTTCAAACATGCGGTCTGGCAGGTCTGTTTCGTTGTTTGTTTTTACGATAACATGGGAACCTGGCATTCCTTTGGCATGAAACCACCAGTCGTTTCCGGTTGCAAATTTAAATGTCAGTTCTTCATTCTGATAATTATTTTTCCCAACATACATATGATAACCGTCCGAAGAAATGTAATGAAAAGGTTTGCTTTTGATCTTTGCTTTTTTATCGGTGCGTTTCCGTTTGATATATCCATATTCTGCCAGTTCTTCTTTGATCTGCACCAGATCATCCTCAGTCAGGGCAATATCTAAAGAGGTGGCAATACTCTCTAAATGTTCAATTTCAGACTTTGTCTCCTGGATCAGATCGGTAAGTGCCTCATAAGTACGTTTTAACTTCCCGTATTTATCAAAATATTTTTGCGCATTTGCTTTGGCATCTAAAGTCGGATCAAGAGGAATCGTAACGTTTTCGTTTGTATAATAATTGACTGCTTCAAGCTGTCTGGCACCTTCCTCTAAACCGTAGCCGTATGTGTGGATGAGCTCACCGTATACTTTATATTTATCACGTTTTTCGGTGTCTTTTAACTGCTTTAGCTGGAGCTGGTATTTTTTCCGGTTACGTTCTAATGCAGTTGATACGATTTTACGCAGATCGACAGATTTTTGTCGGATGCGTGTGTAAATATTTCTTGAAGCGTAGTATTCTTCAAGTACTTTGGAGATCGAATCATATTCTGTCATAGTATAGCCATCTGTGTCAGAAATGTCTGTGTTCTGCATGATTTTTTTGTCGGATGTAGTGTGGACATATTCTGACAGGCGGAAACAGGAAAAATCGATCGGTTCCCGTCCGCGCATGATGATGTTTGGACAGTAATTGTGATTTCTGACATCATCCATCATCCATGAAAAGTTATGGAACAGATGTTTTTTGCCGTCTGCATCCAATGAATCTACTGGCATATCTCCATCAATCGAAGCACGGTAACAGATTTCATTTGCGATCACAGGACTGATTCCGGTGAAAGAACCATAAATTGCCTTTGTGATGGAAACAGGTTTTTTCATGACGGATTCCATGAAAACTTCTTCCGTAACTTCAAGTGGATTTAATTTATCTTCCTGTGTCGCAGGAATACAGTAAGCCCGTCCCGGAAGGACTTCACGCACAGAACTCATCATGGAGGATACATGTTTGATACTGTCAATAATCATGCCGTCGGCGTTACAGAAAATAATGTTGCTGTGTTTTCCCATCAATTCTACAATCAGTGTTTTCTGACACAGATCCCCCATCTCATCAAGATGTTCAATGTCAAAATGAATAATACGTTCCATATGGGGCTGATAAATTTTTATGATCCGTCCGTTTGCGATATGTTTGCGCAACAGCATACAAAAATTTGGTGCGGTCAGGGGACTTGGTTTGTTCGTTTCAGTCAGATACACAAAAGGCAGGGAAGCACTTGCGGACATGGCAAGGCGGAACTGTCCGTTGCTTCCTTTTAAGGTAAAAAGAAGTTCGTCATTTTCCGGCTGTGCAATTTTGCTGATTTTTGCATTTAAAATTGTCTGATTCAGTTCATATACAAGATTGGATATTACTAATCCATCAAAAGCCATTTTTAAATCTCCTTTCGGAATGTGTTTCCGCGGATTTCCCGCAGAATGATATTATAACGGATTTTTAATGCAAAAACAATGTTGATAGATAGTATATTTGTTGACACATTAAAATGAAAATAATATAACTATTATATAAATTTCTGTAAATACAATAACTTATCGAAATTTGTCAGAAAAACTAATAAAATTATACAAATAATAATATGCAGATTTTGATATGCATGTTTACTTGAAAAATTAAGCTGGCAGTATTGTATTCGAAAATGAGTTGCCAAGAGGAAAACCGGGAGAATGAGGATTGGAGGATTTGCGTATGTTAAAACAAAAAAAAGAGTATTGTGGTAATGGCAAAAGTACTGGTAATGGCACTTTTGATCAGTGTGTTTGCAGCTATTCCGTCGGCAGAGACATTTGCTGCTGCAAATAAAGCGCTTCGTACAAAGGTTACATTTAACGGAGATAAATCAGAAGAGGCGGGGGAAAATAATAGTTACTATCTTGGGATTGGCTATAAAAAAACATCAAAAATAAAGAAAAATATGAAACTTTCGGTTAAGGTGTATGTTCCGGCATCAGCCCTAAAAAAGAATTGGGATCGTGTTTATGTAAATACAGGGATTGATCTTGAAAACAGTAAAAATGGTAAATATGCCGGTACTATCTCTTCAAGATATCCGGTGATATTGATCAAAGATGGTAAAAAAATACAAGTGGAATTGTATGATTCAGTAACTGACAGAAATATTAAAGCCGGGAAACTGGCAAGCTGCAAAAAATCAGGAAAATATTATATGATTACAGTTAACAATATGCCGCTGAGGAATGTTGTTTCTAAAGATGAAAAGGAGTCAAAGATCAATACAAAAACCAAATACAACATTATACAAGGGGTTGCTATTACAGGAGTCTGTTCAAAGAGCAGCGGCTATATATATGTGGATGATATAAAATTTTCGGGCGTAACGACACAGAAGATCACATTTAATAAAAAAGATTATAAGTTTTGTGATTGTTCTCATCTTGAGAAGCAGCATACTGTGAAGGTTACAACTATAAAATAAAATTTAAACTGATATAAAATATCAATGAGTGCAAGTGTGTCAACATGCTTGCACTCATTTTTATTATTGCGGGAACAGGACAATTTGAATTTGTATATTTTAATTAAAAATAAATTACAAATATGAAAATAAAATTAAATAAATAAAAATGTCTTTTTTTATGTAAAAAATTTGTTATACTAAATTTACATATGAAGAAATGAAATATCAGTTTTAATCTGGATATTCTATATGTCAGCTTTTTATTAATAAAGATGGCATATCCGTAACAGTCTTTTTTATTTCATTACAGATATCTTTAAGAATATTCCTGACGCATTTAAGTGAAACAATGGCTTTATTCACACACTGTACTTTGACAATTAAATTAAGAAGAGATTCGATCAGAGAAGTTGCTTTTCCATAGCATTACGTTTATAATAAAAACAGAAAATCCAATATAGTATACTTTTCAAGGCAGCCGGCAGGACGGCTTTACCACTTAGATCTGCTCCAAGATTCGGAGAAAGGGGTGGTAGCATGGTTACATACAGTGACTTGTTCACATTCGTTATTATGATATGTGCCATCATAACGCTTGTCAGAAGTGTCAGTAATGATACCCATGATAAGACAAAAAAATAACCGTCCGGCTCCTACCAAGAACTGACGGTTATTTTTTGTAACTGATTAATTAAGTTCACCGGAGCAGATAGGTATTTGCTTATCATCCGGCTGTCTTGATAAGTATATTATAGAAGTTTCCATTTTATTTGTCAACGTCATAAGGTAAAAGAATCAAAAATAAAAGATAAAGGAGAATCGAAGTTATGAGAGAAAGAAGAAACCGGAAAGGAATGAACACCGCAAAGGTGGCAGGATGGAAAAAAGCAGTCGTGCTCACGCTGGCACTTATCATGTGCATCAGCAGCATTGTAGTACCACAGCCGGAGGAAGTATCGGCAAAGCAGGCAACATACATTGATTACTTTGGCAAAGATCAGCCAAAGAATCAGATTGTGTTTGCAACATCGGATGATGCCAAATGGCATAAATATAATGAACATTGCTGTAATGTTTCCAATGACAATGGAACATACAATCATTATCACTGCATGAAAAAGAAAACTGTTTATGCAGGAGAGAAGTTCACGATTGTTCCGGTTGCCATGTTTAAAAATGGAGTGGTAGTAGGATCAAAAAACAGTAAAGACGGTATCAAATCCGGTGAACTGAAATACAAATCCTCGAACACCAGCATTGCAACAGTAAATGCAAAGGGTGTTGTGACAGTAAAGAAAAAAGGAAAATGTAAGATCACTGTGACATCCATCTATGATTCCAAAGTAAAAGGAACACTGAGTCTGACGGTAAGTAAGGGAAAACAGAAAGCAAAGATCACTTTAAAAAAGAGCAAAGAAAGCATCATTGTTGGAAATACAACCACGATCAAGGTAAAATCTTTCAAGGGTCTCAGCAATAAGAACCTTACCTTTTCTTCCAGTGACAAGAAGATTGCAACGGTATCATCCAAAGGAAAAGTAACCGGAAAGAAAGCTGGTACAGCTACGATCACTGTAACTTCCCTAATCAACAAGAAAGTAAAAGCTGTGTTTAAGGTAACAGTAAAAACGGCGGATATGATCGATACGGACTATTCCGAAAAAGGAAAAGGTAAGATCGTCCTCGAAGAAGATAACGTGGTTTTATATCCGGAAAAATCTTTCCATAAGATTTATAATCATTGTGGTGATGCACACAGCCTTGAATTTTATACCGAAGATCACGAGAGCATGGATCAGTTTATTGGAGAACAGCTTTTAGTACAGAAAGAAAAATACGGACAGGCGCAGATCAAGGTAAAACGGATCACCGGCGTAAAGAACAGTGCTGTTTCCTATAAGTCCAGCAACACAAGTGTTGCTGCTGTATCTTCTACCGGTTTTGTTACACCGAAAAAGGTAGGAACCGCAACGATCACAGTTACATCCAAAGCC
>NZ_QSCK01000025.1:65162-67265 GCF_003463035.1 Roseburia sp. OF03-24
TCTTCTACCGGTTTTGTTACACCGAAAAAGGTAGGAACCGCAACGATCACAGTTACATCCAAAGCCAATAAGAAAGTCAAAGCTGCTTATAAGGTAACTGTCAAGAAAAATGACATGGTACTGGCAGTGGGATTTGATATGTACGATAATATCAAGTACTATGTAAAGAAACATGAGGATGGAACGATTGAGTACAGACGAACGCCTGTAAACCGAGAAATGTTTTCTTCTGATAAAAAAGTTGCAACGTCTAGCTCGCTTGATATAGGATTTATTATGACCAGTAGTAATGAAAATGTTTTAAAGGTAGAGGATGACGTTTATCTTGATGTGAAGGGAAAAGGATCTTCTGTTATTACTTTAAAAACAGTCGATGGACGTTGGAGTTATTCCTGGAAAGTAACCGTAAGCGATAAACAGACTTCTTTTGCTAAATATAGTACAGGTTTCAAAACAGGAAGAGGCATGGATGAAGCTAGGGAAAAGGATGGCTGGGTAACTGAGCTTTAAACAACAAGTAAAAATGAATAAGTATAAAAACTATCAAAATTAATTTTGATAGTCAGAAAATGAACTGCTTGGAATCTCTGATTACCTTGCAGTTCATTTTTTATTTACCACGGTATTTTCAAAATGAAAATATAAATACACAGGACGGAAAGTCGAAAGGAGATCTATGAAAGAAAAAATATTGAAACTAAGCAGATTTTTACTGCTCTGCGCAGTAATGGTTCTGATCACCATGATCCCACAGAACATAAAAGCGATCACGGTAGAAGAAGCAGGAAATGTCTATATGACAGATTCGCGTGCAGGAGATGGTCAGCCGTTGTATGGGCGGCTGAATATTAACTATACCGGAAATACGAACTATGATACATGGGCTTATGATATCGTTACGAATTATAATACCTATGATAGTAAAAAAGACCAGTATAAAGCTGCGGAAAATGTTTTGAAAAATGCAGATAATTCAGTGATCGGAAAGAAGATCAAAAACAACCGGTCTGCAAAGCTGACAAAGTCAGAAGGTGCGGATGGGACGATCCGTGCAGCATATCTGGTATGGCAGGCGAGAACAAGTATCAAAAGATCGGACACAGATGCGAAAGCACTTGCAAAATCAGAAATCGCTTTTGTACTGCCGGATGGAACGGCAAAACTGATAAAGGCACAGTATGCAACTTATGATAACAGGTCAATTGATTATAAAAACCAAAACAAAGAGGAAGGAGTGAGGCAACAGTACACCTTCGTAAACATGTATGCGGATGTGACGGATATCATTAATAAAAGCAGCAAGATCTATGGAACGTATTCCGTATTCAACATTCCGTATTATGAGCATATCGGCGGTGGCGAGGGCGCCGGTGGATGGCAGCTGATCATTGTGGAAAACTGTGATATGTCAGTTCCGATGAGGGCAGTGCGTCTTAGAATGTCCGCGGATTTTAATATTGATGATGTTTCAAAGCATAATGGAGAATGGGTAGAGAAAGACATTAAAACCGGAATGGTTACAAGTGTGAGATCAAAGGCATACAAGGCAAATGATAAAGTGCCTTTGACCGGACAATATCTGATGATTTTTGTGGAGAGCACTAATAGTAATTCCAAATTTACCAAAATGAACCTGTATGCACAGAAAGCGTCTGAAAAGTTTGATAAAAACAAAAAGATTTTCGGACTGTCAAAAGATGTAAGTCCGTATTTATCGATCAATGGAAATGCACTGTACAGTAAAGCGACGACAACAAAAGGAGATCTGGTCGATTTTACAATTAAAAAGGAAAGTACACAGCCTGCCTATGCAAATCAGTATTATACTTTGCAGACCAATACCGGAGATTTTACCAAATGGGTTACCATGTTTGTGACAGGTATTGCGATAGATATCTCGGATAATTTTGCAGAAGGAAATCAGGTCACAACGGTAAAGAGCCCTACCACAGTTAACGTTTCACAGAAGATCACCAATAAAACCCTGCAGACAAAAACAGGTTATTACAATGGAAAACTGGTAGTCACATTAGACGAAGCACTGACTCCGACCAATACGAAACCGGAATTGACAGTATATAATAAAGAAGCGGATAAAACAAC
>NZ_QSCK01000026.1:0-59404 GCF_003463035.1 Roseburia sp. OF03-24
TCTTTGTTTTGTTGTCGTTCTCGGCGACAGCTTGTTTATTATATCTTGTCAAGACTGGTTTGTCAAGAACTTTTTTCATTTTTTCGAAAGGTTTTCTTTCAATCGGTTTTGTCCGATTTGTTATCTCAAACGCGACAACTCTGATATCTTATCATGTGTTGTTCTGTTTGTCAACAACTTTTTTATTTTATTTTGGAAGTTTTTCCAAAATGACGTTGTCCGCTGTAAGATTATGTCACATCTTGTGGTCAGCTTGACTATAATATCATCTGTTTCTTCTTCTGTCAACTCTTTTTTTGCAATATTTGATTTTTAGTAAAATGGAGATTACTCAAGGTAAATGTCATACTCTGCTGCACCCGCTCTAAAATCCCCATCTTCAGCTTTACATTGCCCAAAACGCCAAAAGAAGTCCGTTTCATCCAAATACATTACTATTGCCTCAAAATAACAGTTGTATGCCTATAAGCGTTCCGTTATGATCAAAAGCAGACACAGGCTCCTCGCAAACATTCCATTGTCATAAGAGGCAGAACACAGGCTTCGTAATCATTCTATTGTAAAAACAGAATACGGGTTGTGCAAACATTTTCTTGTAAAAAAAGAATACGGACTGTGTAAACATTCTTTCGCAAAAAAGAGCAGTTGCCAGATATGTCTGGCAGCTGCTCTTCTATAAGTACACTTTCCCGTGCACATTTTGCCTTGTTCAAAACAAAAGCAATTATTTTAATGTAACTTTTGCACCCTCAGCTTCAAGTTTAGCTTTGATATCCTCAGCTGTTGCTTTGTCAGCTGCTTCTTTTAATACTTTTGGAGCTCCGTCTACTACGTCTTTAGCTTCTTTTAAGCCTAATCCTGTAGCTTCACGAACAACTTTGATAACTTTAACTTTGTTCGGGCCAACTTCTGTTAACTCTACATCGAACTCAGTCTTCTCTTCTGCTGCTGCGCCGTCACCAGCACCTGCTGCTGCAACTACAACGCCTGCTGCTGCAGATACGCCGAACTCTTCTTCACAAGCTTTTACTAAATCATTTAACTCTAATACGCTTAACTCTTTGATAGCATCGATAAATTCTGCTGTTGTTAATTTTGCCATTATAATTTTCCTCCATTATAATTTATTATAGCATCGGTCAGTCTCTCTGCCGTGCCCCTATACTGTTTCATCCAGCCGCCGGATAGATTACTCTGCCGGTGTTTCTGCTGGTTCTTCTGCAGCTACTGCTTCTTCTGCCGGAGCAGCTTCTACTGCTGCATCTGCCGCACCGCCTTTTTCTGCGATCTGATTGAGAACGCGAGCAAGGTTGGTAATCGGAGACTGTAAGCTTCCAAGTAATTTGGAAAGAAGTTCTTCTCTTGACGGTACTGCTGCGATAGCTTTCATGCCTGCCTCGTCATAATAAGTACCCTCAACAACACCTGCTTTAATTTCAAGAGCAGGAGCTGTTTTAGCGAACTTAGCTAAAACTCTTGCCGGAGCTGTTGCATCCTCAGTAGAGATAGCGAAAGCGTTTGGTCCTTCAAGAACGTCTCTTAAGCTTTCGAACTGTGTACCTTCTACTGCACGGCTTACTAAAGTATTTTTGTATACCTTGTAAGTAACACCAGCTTCTCTTAATGCTTTACGTAACTGAGTATCTTCTGCTACGGTAAGTCCACGGTAGTCAACTACTACGACTGACTGTGCATCTTTGATGTTTTCAGAAATTTCCTGTACGATAGGCTGTTTGAGTTCTACTTTTGCCACGAATCGTGCACCTCCTTTTATTATTTTGCCGGCAGGTAACTCCTGTCGGATCGCAATGGATAATCCACCGCTGCTGCATAAAAGACTTGAGGTATATAAAACCGTTTTTTATATTTATAATAAATTGCACCTTCATAAGTGAATGTATTGTAACAAATAAAAAACTCCCTGCAAAGACAGAGAGATACGGTCAAAATAATCTTGATAAAGATCCCCTCGGTAGGTCGTCTTACGTTTACGCCATGTGGCACCTACTGTCTTCGGCATATATGCAAACCGCTGAGCGGTCAAAAACCAACTCAACGATTTGCATTATAACATTGTATATTATGGTTGTCAACAATTTTCTGCTGTTACTGTGTAATTTTAACTACGTTTAATCTTACACCAGGTCCCATTGTAGATGTAAGAGTTGCACTCTTAACATACTGACCTTTTAAGCTTGCAGGTTTAGCTTTGTTGATTGCACCCATAAGGGTCTGGAAGTTGTCGCTTAACTGTTCTTCTGTAAAAGAAGCTTTTCCAACTGGCACGTGGATAATGTTTGTTTTGTCCAATCTGTACTCAATCTTACCAGCTTTGATGTCGTTAACAGCTTTTGTAACATCCATAGTTACTGTTCCAGCTTTCGGGTTTGGCATTAAACCTTTCGGTCCAAGTACACGGCCAAGACGTCCAACAACGCCCATCATGTCCGGTGTAGCAACAACAACATCGAAATCTAACCATCCCTCGTTCTGGATCTTCGGGATCAGTTCCTCGCCGCCTACGAAATCAGCGCCTGCTGCCTGTGCTTCATCAACCTTGGTTCCTTTTGCGAATACTAAAACCTTAACTGATTTACCAGTTCCGTGTGGTAATACAACTGCACCACGGATCTGCTGCTCTGCATGACGTCCATCACAACCTGTTCTGATGTGAAGTTCGATTGTCTCATCAAATTTAGCTGTTGCGTTTTTCTTTACCAGGCTGATTGCTTCAGCAACATCGTACTGAGCAGCCTTGTCAAAACCTTTAACAGCTTCCTGATATTTCTTTCCTCTTTTCATTCTAAAAAACCTCCTGGTGGTATTATCGGGAGAGGGCCCTCCCACATAATCGTTAACAAATAGTCTTGATTGTTGTAGAATTTTCCAGAAGAATGCCGCTCTTGCATTCTTCCAATGAATTTGCTGTTTTTGCAAATTCTATTCTTCTACGGTAACGCCCATACTTCTTGCAGTACCGGCGATCATGCTCATAGCTGCCTCTAAAGATGCTGCATTTAAGTCTGGCATTTTTAATTCTGCGATTTCCTGTAATTTTGCTTTGGAAAGTGTAGCAACCTTTGTCTTGTTCGGTGTTGCAGAACCAGATTTAATGTTGCAGGCTTTCTTAATTAATACAGGAGCAGGTGGTGTCTTTGTAACGAAGCTGAAGCTTCTGTCTGCATATACTGTAATAACTACAGGGATGATAAGATCTCCCTGATCAGCTGTTCTTGCGTTGAACTGTTTTGTAAATTCAACGATATTAACGCCGTGCTGTCCAAGAGCAGGTCCAACTGGAGGAGCAGGTGTAGCCTTGCCAGCAGGAATCTGCAATTTGATATATCCTTCTACTTTCTTTGCCATTTGGAATTGCCTCCTTAATCCAATGTTTCAGGCATGATTTCATACCTGCGCACAGATCCTGGTCTGTGCATTAATTGTTAAGTTTTACATCTGCGAAACTTATTTCTACCGGTGTTTCGCGACCGAACAGTTCAACATTGATCGTTACACTCTGCTTTCCGTGGTTCATCGCCTGAATTACTCCGATGGTGTCTTTCCAGACGCCTCCGGTAACCACAACGGTGTCTCCCTCTGTAAAGTCAACTTCAATGTTCTCTTTTTTGATTCCCAATGGTTTCATTTCCATATCGGTAAGTGGAACCGGCTTACTTCCCGGACCAACAAATCCGGTAACACCACGGGTATTTCTGACAACATACCATGTGTCGTCATTCATAACCATATTGATAAGAACGTATCCCGGAAACATTTTCTTTGATACGGATTTTTTTGCGCCATTTTTCATTTCGACAACATCCTGCATCGGGACGCGGACCTCTAAGATCTGATCTTCCAGATGTCTGTTTTCAATTGTCTTGTCAATGTTCGCTTTTACCTTATTCTCATATCCTGAGTAGGTATGAACAACATACCAGTGTGCCTCTGCCATAAATCACTCTGCCTCCATTAAAAATTAAAACCAACAAGGAAATCAACGCCATACTGAATTGCGAAATCCAAAAGCGCGATAATAAGACCTAATACAACGGATACAGCAATAACCGCCGTGGTCTGTCTTACAAGTGATTGTTTCTCCGGCCAGATGATCTTTTTGAACTCAGCCGAAAGACCGGTAAACCAACTCTCTTTCGGAGCCTTGTCTAACTTCTCGGTTTCTCCCATTTTTTCACTCCTTTGCCACGCGCGTCCTATTTGGTTTCTTTGTGTAACGTATGGGTCTTGCAGAATCTGCAATACTTTTTGGTTTCCATCCTGTCAGGATGAGCTTTTTTGTCTTTTGTCATGTTGTAGTTACGGTTTTTGCATTCCGTACATGCCAATGTTATTTTTGTGCGCACAACTTCCACCTCCATTAAAATTCTTTGTGCTTTTTCCTGCCCCGGTCTCCGTAGTGAGACGTTTTCTAAGGATCAGCGACAGTCCTTAAAAAAAGGCATAAAAAAAAGACCTACTTCCATCGCCTGTCTACTATATCATATCCGTCTATTTCCGTCAATCTTTTTTTATATTTAAAAATCCACAATATCTATCCATACTTTTCTGTGAGTTTTTTCCTATTTATTTCCTATTTCACATTTTTTTCTCAAATGGTATAATATTTTTAGATGGTTCAACCGAAATAGTTCTAAAGAATCTTTAAATTTATATTAAAATCCCCACATTTATCATGCCAGGCGGCAAGGATGCTGTCCTATAACCTGATAAATGTTATATATTTCATGGAAGAAAGGAGGGGTTTTCTTGGCTGCTATTGACAGTGCATATCATTATTATTTAAGCACTTATGGCACTTCGAAGGTATCGCGTTATGATACCCATAAGAAGAGTCAGCTTCGTGCTGTCTATAATCAGATTGTAAAAACAAACAAAGATACTCCTCTGTATAAAATTCCAGATTCTACAGATGTCAAAAAATTTGTGATCGATCTGAAAGAACATACCCGCTCAATCCAGAATGTGATCGCATCCCTTTCTGACAATGATGAGGGGATTGAAAACGTATTCAATAAAAAAGTGGCAAAGTCTTCTGATTCATCCTCTGTTAATGTTTCCTACATCGGAGAAGATCAGAATCTCGATAATTCTCTGCATTTTGATGTTGAAGTAAGGCAGCTTGCTGCTCCGCAGATCAATATCGGAAAGTTTCTGTATCCTGATGAATGTGATTTTAAGGCCGGTACTTACACATTCGACATATCAACTGACTTAAATTCATACGAATTTCAGTATACGGCAGGCAGAAATGATGACAATCAGTACATTCTTGAAAAACTTGCACGCCTGGTCAATTCTTCCGGCGTCGGAATCCATGCAGATCTTGCGAAAAATGCCAGCAATAAGATTGCACTGCGTCTGACTTCAAGCCAGACCGGTCTCGCTGACGGTCAGTCTTATCTGTTTGAAGTTACCCCAAGTTCCGATCATGCATCCGCAAAAGCAATGCAGACACTCGGTATTGACTATGTTGCCCAGCAGGCATGTAATTCTTCTTTCCTGTTAAATGGTACTGAACACGCATCCTTGTCTAACACTTTTACCGTCAACAATGCTTTTGAGCTGACATTGAACAAACCAAGTTCCCGGACAACGCCTGTACAGATTGGTTTCAAAACAACCGCTGACTCTGTTGTAGACAATGTACAGTCTTTGATAAATGTGTACAATAATCTGATCCAACTGAGTTATCACTATGACGATACACAGGAAGCAGATAAATTGCGGCGTGATTTCACGCAGGTAGTGAAACCTTATTACAATGAATTTGAGTCATACGGACTGAATTTAACAGACGATGGAGAAATCAAAATCGATACAAATCTCCTGACAGACGCCGTTACTTCTGCTGATGCCAAAGAATGTTTTTCCACATTAAATAAATTCAAAAATGATCTCGGAACGACCGCTGGAAATGTCTCTGTCGACCCATTAAATTATGCAAGCAAAACGATGATCACATACAAAAGACCCGGACATAAGAATTTTTCCTGTCCTTATCTGACTTCCGTTTATTCCGGAATGATGTTAGACAGATACTGCTAAACGGACACTTACAGATTTTCTGTAGTGTCCGTTTAATATTCCAATATCCCAGATGCAACTTCAGATTATGCATCTTTCACACTGATCATGTACTATATATCATTTTCCTGATTTTCATTTTCTTCTATAATATCCAGCATCGTATTTATTCTTTCTATATAATTGTGATGCTCCCTTACTTTTCGATAACCATTTTCCGCGATTGCCAGACGTTCTTCCTCATGTGCCAGATAATATCCTGCTTTTTCACAAAGATCATCAATTCCGTCAAAGCATACTAAATCTTCGCCTTCTTTAAAATAATATGGTATCTCTGCCTGATAGTTCGTCAACAAAAAGCCACCTGCCCCAAGCACATCCCATACCCTGAGCGGTATGCCGCTCTTGATATTCGGAATCGTAAAATTCAGATTGATCTTTGACATACGAAAAACCTGCGGCAGCTCACTCCAGTAATCAACCGAACCACAGTACTGAATCCGCAGCATATCACTTATATCACTGTTACTGTACACATTGACATGATAACGTTTTGACAGTTCGATCAATGCACGTCTGCGCTCCACTTCCGCAATTTTAAATCCAAGTACGGTCGTCTGAAAGATCAGTCCAAGATCCGAAAACGACCCTTCTGATTTTTCTAGTTCAAAATATTCCTGAAGTTTTTCCAGTATATCCGTGGTCAGCATAGGTTCCACAATATTTGCACCACTGATATTTAACTGTGCCTCGATCACTGCGTCAAAATACCCCCGTAGATATTCTGGCAGCCTGCTTTTTATCTTATCATAAGAATTTCTTTCATAAAGGCTTCCAACAAATGCGATATCCCCTTTGTATTTCTGTATTTCCGGCGAATTTGCAATCACCATATCCATCCGGTTTGTATCTACCGCAAGCGGAAGATACCAGATATGCTCTACTCCCATCTCCCGAAATTCCAGATAATTTGTCTTATCAAAGGTAAATATATAATTGCAGGGATGAAAAATGGATTCGTGATACATACTGATCAGCGGATTGTCACAGCT
Source organism: Roseburia sp. OF03-24 (assembly GCF_003463035.1). Lineage (NCBI taxonomy): Bacteria > Bacillati > Bacillota > Clostridia > Lachnospirales > Lachnospiraceae > Roseburia > Roseburia sp. OF03-24. The sequence goes on from NZ_QSCK01000026.1 coordinate 7,098, forward strand.
CCACGATACATATTTTATTCCCATCTTCTGACAGACATTCGAGATCAGCGCAAAATAATTGACCGTAAATACCATATCATAATGCGTTTCCTGCATTTTGTGCTCAATTATTTTTTCAAATTCCGGATCAATATCATAATTGCCAAGGTGCTGTTCGATATTATCCACAGTATGTCCCAACAATATAAATGTCTGCTCTATGTCTCTGTAATTATAAGCCTTCCAGCGATACATCAATATGTGCATAATAATCCCCATTCCTGCGCTGCTTTTAAGCGCATCACAAGTTTGTGCGAAGCACAAATCTTGCGTGTGAAAAATGTATTTTTCACACTAATCTCCATTCCTGTGCTGTTTCAGCCAAAATAACGTTTTCATCTGTATATAAAGCCTGTTGCAGAGAGAGAATGAAAACCTCCAGCTCTACATCCATGCTTCCCTGATCCACGCTGCCCTGCTTTTCCACGTATGATGCTCTTTTGCTGACTGATATCCACAGTCTGCCATCTTTTGTGTGGATTGCATGTGTCCGAACAGATCAAATACACGTTCCGGCAGGGTACGGATCTCATTTCTTGAAAACATCACAAGCTCTTTTCCATCCGTAAATTCTCTTCGCAGATAAGTGGAATCATCCGTCACAACTGCTGCCCCCGCAAGCATTCCATTAAAAATACGGTCATGTGCTCCGGCTTTAAACCAGGTCATCGTATTCAGGACAATCTTGCTGTCGTTCATCAGTGGCAATATTTCCGGCGCAAGTACTTTTCCACCATACACCAGATACGGATTATCGCTCCATTCACACTGATCCCAACCTGTTCCATATGCTGTCACGCGAATCCCATTTTCCACCAGAATACGGACAGCCTGTTCACGGAAAAATGACGTGGCATACGAGTCAATAAAACGCATCTGCACGATAATCTCATGAATACGCTGTTCTGAAATATCATTCCGCTTATATTTTAAATATTCTTCTATCACATCCTCTGTTGTCCGGTCAGGATGATGCACCAGTTCTGACAGCACAGTCTGTGCCATCTCCTCTCCATCGACTTCCGGGATGGATGATAGATCCGGTATCATCTTCGCAACTGTGTAGATCGGCAATGCCCCGGCATATAAAACATCAATTCCACGCTCCGCAAGCGGCTTGTGCCTGCTGCCAAGTTCCACTCCCGCATGTGGCAGGAAATCAGTATACCGGATATTTTTAAAGTATCTTCGGATGTAGCGGACATGATTCCGGTCTGTACACAGCACAACGGATGTGTCCGGCGCATTCTGCAATGGTTTTTCATAATGAAACGGGTGATCCATCAGGATATTGATGTATGGAATCTCATAGGTTTCCCACAAATTCGGCTCTCTTGAGGAATTTATATCTTTTGGGGAATATCCCATATTCTGTTTTGAACATGCATCACCAGTTTCTGTTTTGGCTTCCGGAAGTGTCAGATTATATCCGAGGTTATTAAAAGTGACACCAAAAAATCTCTGTCCTTTTTTTATACCTTCTTCGATGCATTCGATCAATGCCTGCTTACTCTCCTCTTCCAAACGGGCATCATAAGTAAATGAGGCATACCCCATGGTCTCAAACGCATTTTTCAGTTCCTGTGTAAATAAGTCAAGGGTATCGTAGATGCCGGTGATGTAGATGATGGTTGTTTGCATGGTTGTCTCCTGTTATAACTTGATTCTTTCTATCCTGCAGCTATGTCTTTTATAATCGTCCTTTACAGAATCTGTATTGTCATAATTAATGCCAACCAGGATCACTTCTCCATGGTAATCTTTCAGACTCTGCATGTATTCCTTCTTCTTTATCTGTGCAATGGCTGCATCCGAAGATTTATCCCATTTTAATTCCACTACGATTGCTGGCACATCTCTATATTTTCTCGGAACAAACACAATATCTGCAAATCCTTTCCCCCCTGCAAGTTCCCGATACATTACATAATCTTTCCGCGCGGCATAATATGCCAGTGAAAGCACGCATGACATTGAATTTTCATCATTATACTTTAAGATAGATATATTTTCCTGATGCACCTGTTCAATCATTTGTGCAACATATTCTTCTTTTCCATCTATGGTTGCCCAAAGCAGTGCTTCAGAATTACGGATCGCATCCATAACCGGTTCCCAGCCACCGTCTTCTATACAGTTAATAAATTCTTTCTGCACCTCCTGATTTGGAATAGAAACCGTCTTGTTCTCAAAATCATAGGTCAGGTATCCCAAATGTACCAAAAGTGTAAATATATCATCTACGCTTGCAAACGTGGACATATCATTCTGAAATTTATCTGGATTAATTTTAATATGACTGCCTGAAATAAGCTGCGTAACTAACGCTTTCAGGTGATACATATCCATCTGTATATATTTTTTTAATGCTTCATATGTCTCTGTCTTCGTCCAATAACTGTCAAAGTCATGTCCCAACAATGACATAACAACCGATCTCGGATTATAAATCTGAACGCCCTTTAAATCATATCCATCGTACCACTGTTTCATTCTGTCATAAGGCATACCATATGACACACACAGACTTTGAACTTCCTCTTCCGTAAACCCGGTAAATTCAGCGAGTTCCCTTTGATTGGTCATGGAATATTCATCAAACATATTGAGAGCTGAATGCTCGCCATACTTTTTAATCGGCAGTATTCCCGTCATATAAGCCAACGCAATATATGGCTTATCTTTCATCCACAGGCGCAAGAAATCCAGATATTTTTTCTGCGCTTCATCATCCCCCGGATACTTTCGGAATATACAGTCCCACTCGTCGATAATGATTATAAATTTCTGATTTCTCTGACTATATATGTTCTCTAATACATCAATAAGATCTTCCCGGTCAAAACAGTCTACATCTCCGTATTCCCGCCTGATATCCCACAAAAGCCTCTTTTGTAGGTAATCGATCATTCCGTCCACTGTCTGTGCACGGTTAAGAAAGTCAAGCATATTGACATGAAGGACATTATATTTATTCAAATTTGCCTCAAAACTCTCATCCTGTGCAATCTTATAATCAGCAAACATGCTTTTAGAATCGCATCCTTTACTATAATATGCCACAAGCATATTTGCAGTCATAGATTTTCCAAAACGGCGTGGTCTGCTTACACATATATTCTGATGTTCGGTATTCAGATTCCGATTCATTTCAGAAATCAGCATGGTTTTATCCACATATATCTTGGAATTAAGTGCTTTCTGAAATTCTTCATTTCCCGGATTTAAATATATTCCCATTCTCTTCTCCATTCCTGCGTATTCTATCTACAACAGGCTGACTACAATAGTTTCAAACGTTTTACCGCCGGCTCATAACCGCCACATTTCTGATAATAATACTTCGCCTCACTGATTTTTCCCAGACATTCATTGATAACACCCACATTATAATATGCTGCATAGGAATTTACTCCCGCCATCCTGCAGTCCCGGTGTTTGACCGCTTTCAAAAATTCTCCAACTGCTGCATCAAACATAGCGTTGTTCATATAAATGAGTCCCATCAGGAACTGAAAATCCGCACTATTTCCAAATTCTTCATATATGTTTTCAAAAAAAAGTGCCTCCTCTGCACGTCCACTGTTGATGAGTGCATAGCCATAGGTTTCCACCATATCGATCACATACTCTAACTTTGGTTCAAGATCATAGCTTAGACCATGGGCAAACCAGAAACATGCCTCATTATAATCTTCTGCCATATAATAACTTTTTCCAAGCTGGTATAAAAGATACGGGATCTGCTCCATTTTCTTTAAATCCGCAATGTTTTGTGCCGGCATTGTCTTTTGCGATTTGGAATGCTTTATGTTTTGCTCCAGCTCATCTGCATGCGCATTTGCATCCCATCCTAAGCTCTTTAACTCCTGCTCCAACAAACGGATGTTGCGCAGCGCCTTTTTCTTCTTCTCTGCCTGTGGCAGATCATAGCCTGTATGCCCGATCACAACCGGTGCTTTGTATGTAAGATATTCTTTTTCGTCATATGCAGTCACCTGTTCATGGATTCTTCCTGTATAATGAAATTTTTCTTTTGAGAAAATACGGTTAATCCATTCCTTATTCTCCTGCTTGCCGTCTTTTCCGGAAATAATGTTGATCCTTTGTATCCTGCCAACTTCGCCTGTATGTGCAGCAATCAGTTTTTCTAACTCCGGCATATCGATCTGCTGTAAAAACTCGTCGCTGTCAATGACCATTACATACGGATATGCCGCCTTTGAAACTGCAAAATTTTTCGCTGCCGAAAAATCATCGCACCATGGAAAATCATAGATATTCTCCGTATATTCTGCGGCAATTTTCTTTGTCTGATCTGTGGAGCCGGTATCGGCTACGATCAATTCAAATCCGGTGTTCTGGAAAGATTTCAGGCAACGTGCCAGATTGTGTTCTTCGTTTTTGGTGATAATGCAGACTGATAACATGTGATTGGTCTCCTGTGTGGTTCAGATTTTACTGAACTAAATATTTGTGTATCCTGAATTTTACTTTTTATCAAGTTTCCAGTGGTCTATTGACAATCAGCAGCCGATTCGATCAGGACTGTCTTTCCTTTGCATCTCGTTCCGCCGGCTGTTTCAGCTCGATCATGACATCATATCTGCCAAACCCGCATAATCTATGGCGAAAAATTGCTCCACCATACTCATTGTAAGCGTTTTCCCAAAACGACGTGGACGGGTAATCAGAGTCGCACTGTCCCCACAGTCCCACCATTCTTTAATAAAAGGCGTTTTATCTATATAAAAATAGTTTCCCTGGATAATTGTCGAAAAATCCTGTATACCGATTGCTATATTTCCAGCCATTGATACCTCCCTGTTTTTTATACTGATATTGTCCGTTCTTTTCAATTATGATAAATTAATGATATACCATTTTTGTATATTATACCATATGCAACCTTTTTATCAGGAGAATTTTGATCTATGAAAAAAATAAGTGTCATCATCCCATGTTTTAATGCAACAAAATATCTTCCGAAATGTTTTATGTCACTTGTACAGCAGACAATCGGAATTGACCAGATCGAACTGATTTTTGTGGACGATGCATCCACAGACGAGGGTGCTACCTGGAACATGCTGCAGGAATTCGAACGTGCCTATCCAGAAAGTATTATGATCTTAAAACTTGAGGAAAATATGCGTCAGGGCGGCGCAAGAAATATTGCCCTGCAGTACGCAACGGGTGAATATATTGCATTTGTTGACGCAGATGATTTTGTTGCTGATAATTTTCTATTGGAAACTTATGAAAAAGCAAAAGAATCGGATGCTGATATCATCCAGTTTGAATATTTTTACTATACAGACCGTCTGGGTGCCGTAGACTCCGGTCGGAATGTTACACCGGAAGTGATTAAAATTTCTTCTGTCAGTGAACGCAAAAAATTTCTGATCTCAGAAAAAGTTACTTATGGCTGCTGGAATAAACTTTACCGACATGATCTGCTGAAAAAGGCTCATACCTCCTACGCAGAACATGTCATTTATGAGGAGCCGCTTTTTGTATACCCGCTTTTATATTTTGCGGATAAAATTGTGATCTTAAACGATGCCTACTATTATTACAGGCAAAACGATGCCGGAACCATGCGAAATGATATGAAACAGGAAGAAACCTTAAAGATGCATGCTGATGTCCAGCTTGCGGTCTGGAACTTTATGAAAAAAACCCCATTTTTTCAGGAATATTATGACGAGATCAAGCTGTATTTCCTCCATACCTATCTGTATGAAACACTGTACTTTGCAAAACTCCGGGGGTTCCAGCCTTCCTATTCTTTCTACAAAAAATTAGAAAAAACGGTTCTTGCGGAGGTGCCGGATTATGCGCAGTCCATTTACAATGCCCTGATCCCGAAGCAGATGGAGCTGTATCGGATGATCGGGGAGGGGATGACGGAAGATGATTTTAAGGGGTACTGGGAGCGGCTGTGAGCCGCTCCCAATTTAAAAAAACATACCAGATCACCTAACATCTGATATGCTCATCTTTTTATCTATGACTTCTAATTGAGCTTTTAAAATAATATTTTGTTCTTCTACTTCATGTCCCTGTCTGACAATATAATCGCACAGATTCCGTCCTATAAATCCATTTCCGCCTAAAATAATATATTTATTTCGTATCAATTGTAACTCTCCATTCCCTTTCTTGCTTTATTGAATGAATCATAATACTATTTTGAAACATTCTTTACAGATAAACTGCTTCCGAATGCCATGTTATATTACTGCAGCATCATTTGAACCAAACACTTTCTCAAAATCCCCCCAGCACTTAATATATATTTTCTCCCCATTGCACTCCACTATCGCTCCCTTGTACTCTGCCTGTGAATGTATCTTTGCATTTACCTGCAACAGGGTATCTGTTTCCGGATTTATTGTATAATCTTTCTCCTCAATTCTTCTCCGGTATATGCCTTCCTCTATCAACTTTCCATGCCGATTGCCTTTTAAGTATTCATATAAATCTGTCAGCATATCCGGAATACGCTGTTCAAGTTTCTTTCTGAGAGTTCCGGGTGTATCTTTATATTCCAAATAGCAGACAGATGTCGATACCAGTTCCCCCATATCAATTTCTGCTGAAATTTTATGCAAGGACATTTCCGTCGTCTTTTCCCCTAAAAGTACTGCCCAGTTTAATGGCGAACTTCCACGGTTTGTCCGAAGGCTCCCTGGATGGAAATTAAAAATATTTATCTGTTCTATTACCGTCTGTGGAATAATAATTCCAAAATCATACATAACTGCCACGGAAATATTTTCTTTTATTAAAACAGATTCCAGTTCTGCTTTGTTTTTTACATCAAATAAAGACAGATTTGCTTTTTGTGCCACATCTTCTAACTCTAATGTTCGCTTTTTAGATTCACATACCACTGCTTTGATCATAAATTTTTTTGAATCTGTCAGAATCCGGATCATATCCGGTAAATTTCCAATATATACAATAGAAATCCTATCATCAACACTATGTGCCATAGATAACTCCTTACCTTTTTAAACTCTTCATATATTCTGATGCTTTTGGACCTTCATTAAAGATAAGGTCTAGTATGGAAACGCCATGTTCAAACTGTTTTGACATCTGCTTGTATTGTGGGTACCCAGAATAATCCATCCAGTCAAGTGTTATACCTGCATCTTCAAAATATTTTTCTACTATATAATCTTTTGCAGCAGGTCCGGAAAGATAATAGTCTCCCCCTGCTTCCTTTACAAGGCCTACCAGACGTTCTGTTTTTCCGTCAACCAGCGTATAATCCGAACTCCAGGTTATTTTCGTATTAATGTGCAGAATATCACAAATTTCTTTTAAAAACAGATAATTAATTTTACTTAAATAACTTTCTTCCCTGCATGCCTCATAAATATTGTGAATGCGTTCTTCATATTCTGAAAAATATTCTGTCTTTGCATAATTATACTGGATACTTCGCCAGTGCTTATCTACCCACTCATGATCCAACACTTTCGTTTCATTAATCTTCTGATAAAACTTACCTTTATTTTCAACCGGAATAGTAAGCCATATCAGCCCTGTAGGTGTCATGATTTTATTTCTGTTTCTCCAGTCCCTTCTGGTGTACTGCATATCATCATAAAGGATAAATTCATCCACCATATTGATAATGTCAAAATATCCTTTCCACGGTATATAATTTGATTGCAATATAGCCACTTTTTTTCCCATTTTATCGCCCCTTATAAAATTCCTTTATTTTATCCGTAACATAAATTACTTCTTCTTCCTTTAATGCATAAAACATAGGAAGCCGGAGCAGTCTATCACTCTCCTTGGTTGTATAACGATCTTCCCCAATAAACTGTCCATATTTTCTGCCTGCAATCGATGTATGTAGCGGTACATAATGAAATACCGATTTAATTCCATTCTGCCCCAGATATGCGATCAACTCAGTTCTTTCTTCCAGGTCTGCAGTTTTTATATAAAACATATGGGCATTATGTTGGCATTCCTTCGGAACATAAGGTAATCCGATTTTGCCCTCCTCTTGCAATTCCTGTAACCTGCTGTAATATAACTCCCATAACATCAGGCGCCTGTTGTTGATCTCCTCTGCAATTTCCAGTTGTGGCAATAAATATGCCATATTCAATTCACTCGGCAAATACGATGATCCCTTATCCACCCAGCTATATTTATCTATTTCGCCTCTAAAATACTGTGAACGGTTTGTTCCTTTTTCTCTGATAATTTCTGCAGTATGAACATATTCCTCCCTGTTGACAAAAATCAGCCCGCCTTCTCCCATGGTATAGTTTTTTGTCTCATGAAAACTGTATGTACCAAAATCACCTATACAGCCAAGAGCCCATCCTTTATAGGTTGACATCATTCCCTGCGCCGCATCTTCTATGACAAACAGGCTTTTCTTTTTCGCAATATCAAGAATCGTATCCATTTCACATGCCACTCCTGCATAATGCACAGGAACGATTGCCTTTGTTTTGTCCGTAATTGCATTTTCAATCAATGTTTCATCTATATTCATGGTATCCGGCCGTATATCCACAAATTTAATTTTCGCACCTCTCAGTACAAATGCATCTGCCGTGGAAACAAATGTAAACGATGGCATAATCACTTCATCTCCCGGCTGGATATCACAAAGCAATGCTGCCATTTCCAACGCATGTGTACACGAAGTTGTAAATAAAACCTTTTTTCCGTATCTTTCCTGAAACCAGGTAGTACAAAGTTTTGTAAATTCTCCGTCTCCATTCAATCTTCGATATTTCAAAATTGCTTCTGTAATATACCCAACCCCTTTTTCTACATATACGGGTTCATTAAAATTAATCATTTAACAGAATCTCCTTAATTCCTTTCAACATTTCATCACAAAAATCTATAACTTTATTTTCTCCATGTGCTTTTGCATATTGTAGTGCTTCCTGTTGCTGTGCTTTATAAAACTCTGAGTCTCTCATATATCTGCATATAGTTTCATACATTTCTTCATAATTGCTTACAACAAACTCTCCCGAAACATTATATGCCACATCACCTGTCGGCAATGTCACAACCGGTATTCCTGCATATAAGGCAATCATACTGCTCCAACCGCCTCCTAGACGTTCAGGGTTAAGATATAAATCCAATGCACCAACCGTACCCTTTAAATTTGGGCAATATCCCAAATAATGTATACGCTTCTCAAACATATTATTTACTAACCGTTTTTGTAAATCTTTAGTTTCACCAATTATAACAAAGTCAACCTTTTCGCTCTTTTGCAGTATTTTCTTCATAAACTGCTCAAATGAATCTGATATTTCCTGATCCAGCCGATTTCCAATAATTGCAATCAAAAATTTATCTTCAGGTAAATTAAGTTCCTGTCTTGTATATTCTACGCCATCTGTATCAAACAATGCTGGAAATCTGTTATTCATAAATATTTGTTTTTGATACGGGTTCAGATTTTTTTCATAAAGATTTTCTATACTTTCCTCTAACCTTGTATGTCTGACAAATATATCCGCATCAGAAACAGGCGCCTCTGTTACCATATTAAGGTTTACTGTTGTCGTAAATATATGTGGCAAATCTGCAATTGGATTACATACTCCCATTTCAAACACAAATAACGGATTAAATTCATAAATTTTAGAAAGCATCTGGCGATAATCTTTGATATTACAATCACGCAAGGGATACTGATATATCGATAAAACACTATCCTTATAAATTTTTTCTGCATAACCATATTCACCAGAATTATAAAGCACCGCGCCTATCCATATATAAAAAGGAAGTTTTCCATTACTTGCACAAGTAATAATTTCAACATCAAATCCAAACTTTTTCTGAAGAGTATTTGCTATTTCAAAAGTCATTCTCGTCGGTGCATGATTCAAATTTTCCGTTAACTGTTCTGTTATAATCATAATTCTATTATGATTTCTATTACAGACAGGTATATATGTATATTCTTCCTGCAATGCCTTGAAAATGCTTGCTATGTTATTTCTGTGAATTTTACATTTGAGTTCATATGGAATCTTATCAACTTGAATCTCCAACATAATTTGTGTAACCCAATCGTACTCTTCCCTACAAATCTGTCTTGCTGCGTCCATTTGAAATTCATCCAATTGAATTACTTTTATTATGTAAGATAATATCAACACAGAATCTTTGACATTAAATTGATATCTAATTAATTGATGTATTTTATTCTTTTCTTCTTCTGAATAACTCTCATATATTTTCTTCAAATCTTTTGGATTTATCGCAGATAGTTTTCTATCATTTTCTATAGAAATCATCTGCATACAATTTGAAATAATTGTTTGCAGCCACTGTACCGGAGTAAAACTAACCATATTCTATTCCTCTCTTATCAAAAATAAAAAAGAGACCAGCTTCTACTAATCTCTTTCTATTTCACTATTTTAACATTTCCAACACATATTTTGCATCATCATTGTACTGTGCTAAAATACTCTGAGATGCCTGTACTAAAATACGGTTTGTAGAATATTGTACCATCTCCATATTCATGTTGGTATCGCGTCTACTTGATTCTGCCCTCTGTGTACTTTCTGATGTATTATCCGTTCCACGCAATGCGTGTTCTAACCGCTCCTGTTGTGCCCCAAATGTATCTCTAAACGAAGCTGCCTTTTCAATTGCATTCTGTACCACTGCTATAGATTCTGTCGCTTTTGCATGCGATGATACATCAACCTTGTCCACACCCAAGCTCTCTTTGCTCGCATTAACAAACTTAATCTCTATTCCCTGTCCCGCAAGACTTCCTGTCTGTATCATATAGTATCCTGGTCTTGCCTGCGGAGTTCCATCCGCTAATATATACTGCTGATTAAAATTCGTCGTATATGCAATACGATCCACTTCCTGATTTAACTGATCGATTTCATCCTGAATTGCACGACGATCCGCATCCGTATTGATATCATTAGCTGCCTGTGTTGTCAGATCCGTCATTCGATCCAACACTTCCTGTGTCTCCTGTAATGCTGCATCTGCTGTCTGCAGCATACTAATTCCATCTTGCGAATTTCTGGATGCTTTGTTAAGACCTCTGGTCTGATGACGCATGGTTTCTGATATCTGTAATCCTGCTGCATCATCATTTGCTCCAAGCAATTTATAACCTGTTGCCAGCTTTTTTGAAGACTTCTCCATGTTCTTCACATTACATCGTAACTGTCTACTCTCACAGATCAATGCCATATTATGATTAACTACCATGTTATCCTACCTCTTCCCTGAGAATTTATGCTATACTACTATAAATTATATCGAACATTTTCACCGGTTTCTTTAGAAAATTAACATATCATTTTTATCTTATTTTAAATTTATATTTCTTTCCTCTATTCTTCAACCACCTGTTTTACCACCTTGATCACTTCCTCCTGCTGTTCCTCCGTAAGTCGTGGAAAGACAGGCAGGCTGATGATATGTGAATACACTTCTTCTGCTACCGGACAATGCACTCCTTTATATCCATGTTCCTGATAATATGGATGTTCATATACCGGAATATAATGTACATTGACACCAATTCCTCTTTCTCTGAGTTTTTCAAAAACTTCTTTCCTGTCTCGATTTTTTACCTGGATGATATAAAGATGCCACCCGCTGTTAGTATCCGGCATCTGATAAGGTGTCACGATATTCCGGCAATTTGCAAAGGCTTCATTGTAACGTGCTACGATGGTCCTTCTTCTTGCCAGAAAATAATCTAATTTTTTCATCTGGCTGCAGCCTAATGCACATTGTATATCTGTCATGCGATAATTATAACCAAGATCTAACTGCTGATAAAACCACGGTCCCTCATTACGTGTCATCAGACTGGTGTCTCTCGTAATACCATGGCTGCGGAATAAGACAAGTTTTTTATACAATTCTTCACTATTGGTAACGATCATGCCGCCCTCACCGGTTGTAATCGGTTTTACCGGATGAAAACTAAATGTCGTCATATCTGAAAGACCACCAATCTTTTTCCCTTTGTATTCAGAACCAAGTGCATGAGCCGCATCTTCGATCACTATCAGATTATGTTCTTTCGCAATTTCATGAATGGCATCCATATCGCATGGCTGACCTGCCAGATGCACCGGTATAATCGCCTTTGTCCGTGGTGTAATCTTGCGTTTGATATCCTCCGGATCAATATTGTATGTTTTAGGATCAATATCTGCAAAAACAGGTGTTCCACCGCAGTAGAACACACAGTTTGAAGATGCTGCAAATGTGATCGGAGTAGTAATGACTTCATCACCCTCTCCGATTTCTGCTGCATGACATGCCGCATGAAGTGCTGCAGTATCATTGGAAATAGCGACCGCATACTTTGCCCCCACATAATCTGCCACTGCCTTCTCAAACTCAGCAATCTTCGGACCTGTTGTCAGATAATCCGACTTTAACACATCCACAACTGCCTGAATATCATCCTCTTCAATTGTCTGTCTTCCATATGGTATCATAATAATTATCACCCTTTCATCATCTATTTATGTATATCGTCACATTCGTTCAAATTTCCACAGATCAGAAAATCAGCAATCCGTTCTGCGCCTCTTCCATCTACAAGTGCCTCCATACAGGCGGCCTGCCTTTTTCGCAGCTTTTCCTGTCCCGCCAGTTCTGTAAGTCGCATGCAGATAATTCTTTCTATGTTTTCTTCTTCCCTTGCATCCCCCACATAGCACACAGCTCCGTAATTATCCATACTGGCTGCAAATTCCATCTGGTTATCTGCAAAAGAAAAACATATCGTCGGTATTCCGCAGGCACACAGTTCCAATAACGTTGTACCGCTTGCCGAAACCGCAAGTTCACAGGTGCGCATATAATCACTCATATTAGAAATATTTTTATGAATACAGATCCTCTTATTACTCTCTGAAAGCCTGCGCAATTCTGCTTCATGACTGTTCATATTTCCAACAATCACATGAAATCTGTACCCTTGAAATACATCCTTATCCAAACACTCCTGTAACAGCCTGCCGGCAATATTATAAGTATCAGTCCCCCCAGTTGTAATCAGAATGCTTTTTTCTCTCTGTTCCCCATGTGATTTTAAAAATTCTTTCCGCAGAGGTGCATATCTAAACCCACGCAAATAAACTGGCGTATTTTGCTTTGACTCTTCTTTATTCAATGAATTTTCCGCTCTGACCGGAATATATTGTAACACTGCTGCCACCGGATATATCTGCATTCTCATATCATCAATATAAAGTACCGGAATTCTGTCATTCAATTTTCCAAGATAATGTGGAGTTGCCTGATACGAGTCTGCTACCAGATATGTAACTTTTTTCCCCTGCCTGTCTAAATCATCAAGCTGTCTCTCTAAAAACGGAAGTTCTTTCTCAAGATCATCCCATTGGCTTCCTAAGATCCGGTAAGAAAATCCTGCCTGCCTGAGCCGTTCGGTCTCTTTGTCTTCTGCAAGCCAGAATTCACATTCCACGCCTTTTTCCCGACAAGCATCTGCGATTGTCATACAGCGCATCAGATGTCCCGTCGCTACCGTCTCATTAGCATCTGCTCGAAATATGATCATCTCTGCTCCACTTCCAGCTGCCCAATTGGTTCCCCAAAACGGTATGCCTTCTTCGCCGGTTTGCCAAGCAATTCTTTATAATATTTCGGCTTGATTCCGATTGCCGGTCGAATACTTCTTACATTCTCTTCCGTAAACAACTCTCCTTCTGCAATCGGTTTTACTGCTACAAGTGAGCGTCTGTATTTTAAACTGCCCTTCTCATGCTCGTTCAGTTCGTAAGTCGGTCTACCCTTGATAAGGCAGGCATTGCGGACCTCCTGTACCATATGGGCAAAATCTTTCATTTCCATTGAAAACGCTGCATCCGGATTCTCAATCTCATGACTTAAGCACACATGTTTTTCAATTACCTGTGCACCAAGAGAAACTGCCACCACGTCTGCAAGGGAACCCATGGAATGATCAGACAGACCAACCGGTACGCCAAACCTTTCCTTCATATCCGGAATTACAGACACATTCATATCCTCATACTGTGCAGGGTACTGGCTGCAACATTTTAACAATACGACTTGTTCATTTCCCTGTCGCCTGCATGCTGCAAGTGCTTCCGCAATCTCTTCTTCCGATGCCATACCACAGGACATGATCATCGGTTTTCCCTTGCCCGCCGTATATTCAATCAACGGAATATCTACCAGTTCAAACGAGGCAATCTTATAAAATTCAATTCCAATCCCCTCCAGGAAATCTACCGCAGTGCGGTCAAACGGTGTGGACAGGAAATCTACACCTACTTCTTCGCATTTATCCTTTAACTGCTGCTGCCATTCCCACGGAGTATAAGCTTCCTGATATAGCTGATAGTAATTATATCCGTCCCATAACCCGCCCTTGATCCGGTATGGTTCGTCGTCACAGTCAATCGTGAGCGTGTCCGCTGTATAAGTCTGGATCTTTACACAATCAGCACCAGCTTTTGCAGCCTCCTCAATAATCTTAAATGCATTTTCAATCTTTCCGGCATGGTTTGCAGACATCTCCGCAATAACATAAACGCCGGATTTCATTTTTTCATATAAATTCATAGCCGCTCCTTTATGCATTTATTCACTTTTCTGAATATAATATCGGCATTTTTTTCAAATCATTCACTGCTTACATTTTTTCACTAACCCTCAAGAAATCTCTTTCTCCATTTAACAACTTCAGAATATTATAAAATGCCTGCTGTCCTGTTGCCAACCTATTTACACTCTCATAAAATACACCCGAATAGTTTGCATTGATTTTCTTTAAACTTATCGCTGATGTAAGCTTTGTTTCAAACGGAACGAAGACCACTTTTTGTTTAAACGGCAACCTATCAAATCGTTCTGCCAGTTCTTCACTATCCGTCTGCATTTCAACAAACAACCTTTTCTCATTCATCCGTTGTTTTCTTTCATACCATTTTTGTTCTGCCTCTTCAAAAGATTTATAGTGATTGAAATGAAGCTCTATGTCACCAAGTAATGCCACTGGATATTCTCTTTTTAAATTTGACTCATACTCATTTTTATAATATTTTACTTTTTCATTCATATAAACATCATAATTTTCTAACAGTCTGATGTAATCTGCTTGTGGAATAAACATATTAATAAATGGGGACAAAAATTCTGCTTTCAGCGAATGATAAGTAAAACCACCCCAACAATGATTTGATATGATGCTTACCTTTCTGTTAACAAACTGCACATATTCTTCCATATCAAACATTGGCAACGAAAATACCATTATCGAAAAAATTCTGTCCGTTTCTATTCCGATACTTACCAATAATGCCTTCATTTGTGCAAAATTCTGTTCCTGACCTGCAATCAGCAGATAATCCCACTCCTGTTGCAAAATATTTTCGATGGTAGTCACTGGATACCCGTCTACATACTCCGCATAGATATCCTGCATTCCGATTCCAATAACTTTTATCTTTCCAAGCAATTCCTGAATTCTTATATGATTTAACGCACTCTCGTATGTTGCACCTGCATAAATAATTGCAATCTTATACATTTTTTCTCTCCTCGAACATTGTATATTTTCTTCACTGCTTTACAGAAACCCGCTTACTGTATGCAAATGGCAGCTTCTTTCCTTTTACCCTGTCATAGGATGCCTGCAGTTTCTGTGCACCATCATTATCTCCCGCTGCTTCACACCATGGGATGACTTTTCGAAGCACTGTCGCCTTATCATAGCTTCCGTGCAAAATCATTAAAAGAAGTGTCTCCGCAGAAATTCTTCCTTCCACCACTGCATCCTTTAACTCTGAATAAGCCGCACTCTCCATTTCGCACTCTACCCGGCGTAAAAGAAATCTTACGGTTATGTATTTCTGGCAGGCTGCCTCATAGCCACCTGTCTTATCAAAAAAGTGTTCTTTTATACCACACTCCTGCTCTTTTTCATAGATTTCACACATTACACCATACAGTTCTAACGCAGAATTTTTCATCTGGTTTTTGTGATACAACTCTATGATTTTTCCAGCATCTTCCCAATTCCCCACATCAATTAGTCTGCGCACCTCATCTGCCAGCGCCTCGCTTAGATTCTCCCATTCCTCCTCATAGACGAATGAAAATCCATCCTCCTCCGTAAAAAAATCCGGATACGTTTCAAGTGCAATTTTTCGATTCTCATCATAATGATTCAACTTTGCAAAACTACTGTCGTGAATCACCCACGGTGTCTTCTGATAAGGAACCAAGATATGATATCCTGCTTTGCGCATCTCAAAGGACTGCGATACATCATAAAAATCAAAGTTCACAAACAAATCTTCCCGCCATGCCACATCATACTGTGTCGCGATCAAAAGTCCGTCCACCGCATCCACCGGACAGTCTGCCTGCTGTGCCGGGTCGCAGATGAGCTGATATGCAAAATCCGGCTCCCTGCAATCCACAGTGCCCTCGTTCCACGCAAGGTAGGCAACTCCGGTTTTTGGCATCCCGCATCCGCCAACCATTCCAATCATGCCGACATCCGGTGCACTGCGAAACCGCTCTAACAGATAAAAAATAAACTTCGGTTCTTTGATAAACACATCATGGTGCAGATATACTTTATATTTCGCGTCACTGCTCTGCATCCCGGCATTGTATCCTGCACACATCGATGGTGCATCCTCAATGCCGATGACATCCCGCTCGAATCCTTCCGGCAAAAGCAGCCTGTTTATGTAGTAGCAGCACTCATTAAAATATAATTGATTGTTCGTGCATATGATAAATGCGATTTTATTTTCATTCATGTATTCTTCTCCAGGTATGTCCACATAAAATTGTTTCTTGCCATTTTCTCTCTCTTATAATATCCTTAATCATATATCTGTAACTTTTTAATGGCAGGGGGACAGTTTATCTATGGAAAAACTAATTATTTTTTACCAATCCTTTTATGAAAACTTATTAAAAGAGTCTATTTGCGATGATATCGAAATTCTCGCATGGATCCCCTGTGATACAATACCTGCTGTCACAGACTATATCCAGACTCATTTTTCACTTTTTCAGACAACTAATCTGACCATCTGTCTCATGACTTCAAAATTTCAGATACAAGCTGTCATCCGGCAGTTTTTATCCATTTTAGGTATTGATTCTTCGCAGATATTGGACATTTACCAGCTCTATCTACACAAACTTCCGATTAAACAATATCAACAGATTATCAGGAGTTGTACTGCCCCTCTGGATGGCATGATTTTCGGCATTTCACACGGTCAAGCAGGTATTCTCGAAGACTTACTGCCAGGCAATGCCCTAAATTTTTGTTCCAGTTCGCAGGATATTTATTTTAACACCAAAATTTTATCTGCTCTTGCTGAAGAATCATATAACGCTATCTGTCATACAAAGTATATCATTTTCGATATGTTTGACTATACCTATTTCAATTTTGGCACTATTTTAACGAACGAATGTCAAAATTATCTCACTGCAAATGGTTTCTTCTGTGAAAATCGCCACGACTATTACCACTCGCAAAGTGTTGACGACATCAATCACTGCCTGACAGAGATTTTTGCACTCCGTTCTGATACTTCTGCGTTCCAGCGCTTTCTGACTCTTTTTCCACAGATACACTGCCCGGATGTTCAGGAATACCACAATGAATACCGAAAGCTGATGCGCCCTGACACCACACTTCACCAAGATGCAATTGCTGCATATTTATCTCCATCCACTCCCGTTTTTTCATCCATTCAACGGCATGTGTATGAACCAACCATCCAGTTTCAGATCTCAAATTTTGCAGAATTTCTCCACCTGGTATACTGCATCAATCCTAATATCAAGGTCATTGGTGTTCTGCTGCCAAAATATTATGTTGTGGAGGAAACAGAACATACTGTAAATCAGCTTTGGAAACCTTACTTTGAAAACATTGTCTCTTCATTTCAGGAAAACTACGCAAACTTTATGTTTTGCGATTTGAAAAATTTGACGGATATTTCGCATAATCCAGATTTCTATCAGGATTTGACTCATTTAAACTTTGAAGGTGCACGCCATCTGACAAACTATATTGTATCCGCCATCTCAGAACACTCATGAGGGTAACAGCCGCTTTTCAAATGATTTATTCAGACAGAATTCCGTTCCAAACCCCTCCTTAAACCTCGACAATCCAAAGTTTAAGTATCTTCCCTGATTCTCGGTACAGATTCCAAAGGTAAACAGTTCAAGCTGTTTTTCGACCGCACATTCTATCAGATGGTAAATTAGAAAATCCATCGGAAAAAGCTTCTGGTACTGTTCATCTGAGGACAGATACTGTGTGTGCATAATTCTGCCATCAAAAAGGAATACCATGCTTCCGGCAATCATTTTCTTCTCCAGAAAAACGCCATAGAACTCTATTTCCTGTACAAATCTGTTATATTTTAAGTCAATCAAATCCTCATAGGAATGTACACTTTTTAGCCCAAGTTTGTTCAGGTTTATTTGCAGGACATCATAAAATTGCATAATTTGCTCTTTTGTTTCAAGTTTTTCAAATATAAGATTGTTTTTTAATGCATATCTGTAATCACGCCTTTTCCCCGCTGAAAACTGTGAAAGAATATTTTCCCGATAGCGGTTAAGGTGCATATAATAATTCAACTCGGTATATTGTTCATACCCCTTCTGATATAGGAAATAATCCAACAAATCCGTATTTTCCCGTTCAAAAACCGCCGGCGTCATTTTCAGATAAATCTTATCGAATTGCTGCTCCCGCAAATAGTCTTCCATACAGTCCATAAGTTCGTTGATACTTGTAGCATTATATATCTGCTTTCCAATTACAATCCCACCAAACGTTGTTCCCTTATGTGAGAAAAACACTTTTTCCCCCTCTTCTATCCATTCGCACCCTAAAACACAGGCAGTCAACGTATTTCCCTTATAAATCATCAGAGAACAATCTTTAAATCTATCCTTTGGATGATAATTAATAAATTTTCTTGTCTGCAGAAATGTTCCATTCATGCTTTTCTTTTTTACAAAAGAATCCCAGTTTTCTTCCTGTTCTTCTGTATAACATTTTATTGAAAATTTCGTAGAAAAAACATTTTTATAATTTTCTTTAACAGAATCCATTTTTCACCCACTTTTGTGCCACTTCGTAATCATTTTGCGTGTCAATCTCCCGTGTTCTTAACAACATAAAAGGTATCGGAAGATGCGGTTCTATTAATTGAAAAACATGCCCCGACCCGTCACGCAATCTTTCACTCTTTACCTGTGCTACTCCATTCCACTCATAATTTCCATTATTTTTTTCAAAAGCACGAACATATTCCGTACCTTCCTGCATATAAGTCTGAAGCATCCAAGGATCATCTGACTCTGTCACAACGCCCCCCACAAACTCGCCCTGACATGCCAATATTTTTTTCATATCTTCAGGATGGACAATCAAATCTCCATCCAACGACAGCACATATTCATTTGCATATTTTGCTGCAAGCGCAACACTTGCACCTGTTCCAGTATTCTGATACTCATGATTAAATACAAATGTCACATCACTTCTACACTTTAACACTGCTTCTATCATAGAAGATGCCTGATATCCTACTACAATACGAACATCTTTTTCTTCCTGTAGTTGTTCTAGATGTCTCACAATCAACGTTTTTCCATCCACCTCCAATAATGCCTTCGTTGTTCCCAATCCAAGGCGGTTACCCATTCCAGCACAACTTATTATCACAGTCCTTGATAATATCATTTTTTCTTCCTGCAATAATCGTTCCAGAAATTCTACCAATTTTTTTTCTTCATAAATTGCATAATCGACAGTTGAAAGTATCTCAGGCATAACTTCTTTTATTCCGCCATATCCAATTCTAATATCTGCCTTTTCCATCATTGCAATGTCAGATTCAGAATTGCCGATTGCAACAACCATTTTTTTCCAATTTTCGTCTATGCAATCTTGCTTAAAATAACAGTGTTGCGCATTATCGTTGATAAACTCCAATATACTAGAATTTTTTTTGCTGTTTTTATCTTGCACTATTGCATCCAGATTAAATAAAAATACACACTCTCTCATACCCTTTCTCCTACTGTTCGTTTTACCGTAAGTCTCTCTTTAAGTTAATAATTACTTCCTCTAATGGGTCATAAAAAAAATATGGCTCTAATTCTTTCTTTCTAATATTTTTTATATAATCTACGAGAACCGGAAATTCCGTGCATCCAAGAACTATATGATGGCAATCGTATTTTTTCAAAAAACTCAGGAACTGCGCCACTGTGTCCTCCTCTAGTGAATGCCTTTTTACTGCTTCAATAAAACAACGAATCTGTCCATACTCATCTTCTTCCGGCACAATACATTTCACGCCATATTCTTTCAATCTTTTCTTATAAAGTTCTTTTTTCAGTGCCCCTTCTGCAGCAATTACAAAACATTCTGTAATCCCTTCCTTTTGTAACCGTTCTCCCAGACAATCAATGATATCTACAATATGTTCCCTTGCTTCTGGAAGCAGTTCGTATACTTGTTCAAGGAAATAATGAGCTGTACCACATACCAAAACAATTTTGTCCACTTCATTTGAAAGCATCAATCTGACAGAATCTGCAATATCCTTTACTATCTCATCCACACATTCATCATATAGCAATGCTCTCGTTCGACTCGGCATCGTAAAATTATTATCCATAATTACATGTGGATAGTCTCGTTCATTTCCAGTTGAAAAACATTCTAAAAGTCTCTTGTAAAAATCTAGTCCGGCATAAGCCCCAAAGCCACCAATAATTCCAATTTTTTCAGAATACATGTCTTTTCCCCCCGTATCTTTCAAATATTTTTCTTTCAAGCACGCTATCGTTGCAGAATAAAATAATATTGTGTTGTTTCCGTACGATTGTTCAAACCCTGTTCCTGAAATAAAAAACCTTCCTGCTCAATCTGAAAACCTTTCTGAAATAATTCTTCCTCAAAGAAATGAACCAGTTCGTCTCTTGTCCGATAAATTGCATTATAATTATCATTTAAATCTTCTGAGAAAAAATCTTTTAGCGTAAGACGCTCCCCCACTCCAATTGGCTCCCGGATGCATATTCTTGTTTGCTCCATACATTGATGCTCCAACTGTTCAAGGAAAATCCCCATGTCTTCATCATTTATGTACATTAATATTCCCATCAACAGTACCGTATTATAATTTTTCTTTTTATTTTTTGCCAAAACCTTTTCTATTTCTGTCACTTCGCTTTCGTAGAAGAAATAATTTGATTTCTCGGTTCTGCTTTTCGCAATTTTTATCAAATCACTGCTAAAATCCAGTCCACAATATTCTTCTATTTTCTCCGAAATCGCATCTCCCCATCTTCCAATTCCACATCCAACGTCCAATATTCTGGATTGTTCACTCAGTTCCAGCAAGGGCTTTAATTTCTGCACTTCCTTTTTATTTCGTTCCCTTACCAGCTTTTCATTATGATCCTGATACATCGTTACTGCATATGGATTATCTGTTTTAAAGTTACCAGCCCTGTTTTTAAAAAATTCTTTTGTCTCATTATAATCAATATTTTCTATTTTCTCTTTTACCCGCATAACCTACGTACTATCTCCCGTTCTCATCTTTCTTTTAATTTTTCCAAAAATATATTTTGAAGTACATTGACAATCTATGCACACTTATCTTATCCGATAATTTATATATATTTCAGAACCATACTCAGGAAAATACTTCACCATTTTATCTAGTCCATCTATCAACGTTTCCGTAAGAATTCCCAGTTCAATACACTGCATCATCTGTTTGTGTGAAAATGGCTTCAAAAAATAACTCCCCATATCCAGTATTTCTATAGCTCCTTCTTCCGCAGATTCCAGAATTGTCTGCTTTAAACTTTCCATCTGAAATACCGTTGTCTGCTGGAATTTCTTGTTGCGCTCAGATGCTTCACATGGATTCTTGATCAAACCCATTTCTACCGCCCAAAGTCTATGGACAGAATCTGCATTAGCTACATTTACATGAATAACCGTATGACAATTTTTACATAATCTCTTTATCGACTTAAGAAAATCTACCGGCTCCTCGATTTCATTCAGCAAACCGCTGACAATAATAAAATCAAATGTCTGATGTTCCAGCATCTTTACTGCCTTCTCAAGAGTACTGCAAATGACAGTAACTCTCCCATTTTTATCAAGCTCATTTTTTGCCTTTTCTGCAAATTTAGGACTCGGTTCCACAACCACAGCCTTTTTAAATTCTGTTATATAATTTACATACGAATCCAATCCACAGCCGACTTCCAAAATCGTGTCATGTTGATAGCGTTTTAGTTCTTCCAACACTTTTTTCCTGCGGTAAACCACCTGATACTCCGTTTCAAACCGATTTGCCGGATCATCCATGCAGTCATAGTCACTTGTATATTTTTGTATATCCCCCATCAAACTTACTTCCTTGTTACTTCTGATTGTTGTAATAAGTTTCTCTCCATTTTACAGCCAGTTCCCTGTACGTCATCATATCATGAACACTGCCCTTTTCCCCTTCATATTTCCAGAAATCCTCTCTTGAAAATCCATATTTTTGTTCAAGAACATCCAATATGCCGTCTTCCCTGATACATTCATGGTAAAACAAAATTGCCGCATCCTGAAAAACCGATGAGTTAAAGCATGCCAATATTAAAAATTTTTTGCATACGATATCCTCATTTTCCAGTGACATATCCCCTTCCAATTCTCTTGAAAAGGAACGATTAAAAAAATCTCCATCTGTATTCCTGAAAACATCAAAAAGAATATAAGACATTTCTGTATCCAGCCGTACCATATTATCCACTGTGGCTGCACTAATATTCCCAACTTTATCCTGAGGATGCCACATATAATATGTCAGTTTTTCCGGCATAACATAAATAGTTTCATTGGGCAGCATCCTAAGCCACAATTCCAGATCCTGTAACTGTCTGTATTGAAATCGATAGCCACCATATTTCTGAAACACTTCTGTCCGGAACATGACGGACGGATTGTTAAATTTATTGCCCTCAACAATCAGTTCACGAAACCATTCATGCATTTCCCTGTTCTGAACATTAAATATCTTTTCTAGCCGCTCTTTCTCATTTAAATCCGGAGTTAAAACTTCACACCATGAAAACACCGCTCCAATACTTCCATGACTTTCAAGAAAATCAACCTGTTTTTTTATTTTATCCAACGTCCATCGATCATCTGATGCAAGTTCTGCTACATACTTTCCCTGTATTTCTTTTTCCGCTATTTCATACAGGCGAAATGCCGTATTCTTTTCTGTTGTTAAAGCAGTCACTCTCTCATCTTCACAGGATTGAAGAATTTCCAATGTATCATCTTGCGAGCCATCATCCACCACAATAACCTGTAAATTTTTATAAGATTGATTTAAAACACTGTTCAGACATTCTGAAATATACGCTCCCTGATTATAGCTGCTTATCAATACTGTTACTAATGGTTCCATACTTCCTCCGTTTATCTCCAGCGGTTCAATGTGTCAATTACATACTTAATCTGTTCTCCGGTCATTCCATAATACATCGGTATACTAAGCTCTGTTGCTGCAATCTCTTCCGCAAGCGGATAACTTCCCTCCAGCAGTCCAAGATTCTCGTATGCCTTCTGTCTGTGTATCGCAGTTGGATAATGAATGGTTGTCCCAATCCCATTCTCGTTCAGATATGTTTCCAGCCTGTCCCGCTCCTTTGTACGAACCGCAAAAATATGCCATACGTGGGAATTGTACGGCATTTCGACTGGCAGAATCAGCTTTTCATTTTTTATTTCCGTTAAATATTTCTGTGCAGTCTTCCGGCGGTTTTCATTCCATCGATCCAGATTTTTTAATTTTATAGAAAGTACTGCAGCCTGTATCTCATCCAGTCGAGAATTATTTCCCTGATAGATATGATGATACTTATAGTCCGATCCATAATTTGCCAGTGCACGTACTTTATCCGCAAGCTCTTTGTCAGATGTCACAACAGCACCACCATCCCCAAATGCACCAAGATTTTTCCCCGGATAGAAACTAAAACCTGCAGCATCCGCAAGATTTCCAATTCTTTTATTTTTATATAGGGCACCATGTGCCTGCGCTGCGTCCTCAATCACCTTCAGCCCATGCTTTTTTGCGATTGCATTAATTGCATCCATATCGGCTGCCTGCCCATATAACTGCACAGCAATGATTGCCTTTGTATATGGTGTAACTGCCTTTTCTATCCGTGCCGGATTTAACGTATAACTTTCCATATCCGGTTCCACAAAAACAGGATATGCCCCAGCATATGTCACTGCAAGTGCCGTTGCAATAAACGTGTGTGATGGTACAATTACCTCATCACCTGCACCAATTCCATATGCCTTTAATACCAGAAAAAGAGCATCAAGTCCATTTCCACATCCAATACAATATTTTGTGCCACAATATGCCGCAAATTCCTGTTCAAACTGCGTTACCCGCTCGCCACGAATAAACCAGCCAGATTCATATACCGAGAGGAGTGCATTTTTCAGTTCTGCATCTACTTCCCGGTGCATCGGTTCAAATGATACAAATGGAATTTTCATCTTATTTCTCTACCCCGACCATCCGCAGGAATTCATTGTAATCTCTGATATAGTCTTCTTCCTTATAGTATTCTGATGCCAGCACCATTAGGACTGCATCCTCAGAAAAGTCATACATTTCACGCCACATGTTATTTGCAATATACAAACCTTCATATGGTTTTTCCAGCGAGACAATCTTCTTTTCCGTTCCGTTATCCAACAGTACCTTACAGGAACCATGGATACAGATTAAAATTTGTTCCAGCGACTTATGTGCATGAAACCCTCTATGTACATCTTTTTTCGTATCATACATATAGTAAACACGTTTAATTTCAAACGGAATATCTTTATATTCTTCCAGTGCGACCAGCATTCCCCTGTCATCACCATGCTGCTGAAACGCATATTTTATTACCTGCATAAAATTTCCTACCTTCTTGTGACATCTTAATCATACTTTCTTTAATATTGCACCATAATTTACATATTCAATTCCATCCGTAACTTCTTCTTTTAATGCAATTTCTGATTCGATTTCAAAACCGCATCTTACAAATAACTCTCTGTAGCACTCCACATTTCTGTAAACTGCCTGATATCCACTGATAAAATTATATAAAAAAATCTCTCTGTAATCAGTTTTAGTAAGA
Source organism: Roseburia sp. OF03-24 (assembly GCF_003463035.1). Lineage (NCBI taxonomy): Bacteria > Bacillati > Bacillota > Clostridia > Lachnospirales > Lachnospiraceae > Roseburia > Roseburia sp. OF03-24. Next base: position 32,451 of record NZ_QSCK01000026.1, read on the forward strand.
CTATCTCTGACAATTAATCTTGCCCCTGGTTTTAAAACTTCATATACATTCCGTATAATATGTTCCGCCTCTTCCTCATTATTTATACAAGTCAGCAATCCTAACATCATGAAATTATCATATTGCCGATCAAATTTTAATGTTATAGCATCTGCCTGCACAAATTCTATATTATTAATATTCAACTTTTCAGCTTTATCTTTTGCAAAATCTATCATACTCTTTGAATAATCAAATGCATATACTTGTTTTGCTTTCTTTGCTATCAGGAAACTCCATTGCCCACTTGCACAGGCCAAATCTCCTACAATCTGTGTTTCATCGATATAAGGTAAATACATCTCCTCTAACCATTTCTTTATTTGTTCATCAAGGAAACCATTTACACCATTCTTTACAGTCCAATTCTTTTGTTTTGTCCACCACGCAGTCATACTGTCATTCTGATATATTGTTTTTACCTTCTTAATCAATTCTTCTGAGTCCGTCAAAAATCCTCCATCTTCAGAAATAATTCCACCCTTCTCCATAAAATCCAAATACCATAGATCTTTATAGATCTGGCAATCTTTTTTTGCATCACCACTTAGTGTATTCTGTAATTCCTGCCTTACTATCCTGTAAGCTTCTAATTGTTCCACCGTCTTTTTCATTCTGTCATTTTTCCTTTGTGCCAAACGTGTTCTCTATTTCACAATATATACTTTGTGCTGCATTTGCGTTTTTATAATTCATATTTTTATAATCAAGGTTTTCAAGAAAAAATTTTTTTCTCTTCTCGAACTGTTCGTCGTTTTCATTCAAAACTACTTTTTGAATGAATTCGTCTATTGCCGCAAAATCATTTCCCTCTGCCTGATATAACTGTTCCACTACCAGTTTCCCGAACTCATTAAAGCGCTGTTCTTTTCTCTTCAAAAATAACATCGGGTGACTCGTATACATGTACTCAGCTAAAAAAGATATGCTATCCAATATCATTGCATCTGACTTACACATCAAATCCTGATACATTCCATCATTCACATAAGCTGCATTCTCCAAATCTTCCCATTGTTTTATATAATCTTCCCATTCGCTATCATCCTTGAATATTCCAGCCAACACCGCTTTCGTTTTCAACGTCGGATGTGGTTTAAACACCCACACTATATCTTTTTGATATTTACGTGCAAAATCCAACATCTTTTTCCCATTCTGCGCAAAAGTCGAAAAGCACACAGGTTCTTTGTCTTTATCAAGTGTATGATGTGGTGCATAAATCACACATTTTGCATTTGGATTTCCAATCTTTTCTTTCAATTCGTCCCAAATTGTACAATTTTCACGCTCTCCATAAAAACTATCCATTTTGGGATATCCAAGATAAACGGTATTTCTGTTTCCTACAAAAGAATACCTGCCTGCCAATTCTACTGCAATTTTATTTTCTTCAAAAATTTTCCAAGCAATATTATGTATTAGCTGGTTATACTGTGCCTCAATAAACCTTCCGTCTTCACTTCCTGCTATCATAAAACCATATGGGATATACGCATGAATGGTATCCAGTGAATAATATAACAAATGAAAATGTTCTTTAAAACCGTCTGCCCAAGGTGTCAGCCAAATGCACAGCTGCGGTTTCATCCCTATCTCATCCCATGTGTATAAATGCTCTGTCCCCACATCAAAGGTCTGTTTTACCCGCAATCCACGTTTTTGAAAGAAACTTACGGTCTCACAATAATCCCTTTTTAAAGGGTTCCCCCTGCCATTTAAATATGTTGCCATCACAAAAATATACGGTTCAAACTTTTCTGATTTTTCTAACAGCCAGTATAGTTCATCTCCGATCCAGTCCTGAGACGATGACGTAATAAAACCAACAATTATTTTTTCCTGTTTTCGAAGTCTTTCAATATTCATCTGTTCCAGATAGGATTTAATTTCCCAAAAGGTTTCTCTGCCATGTTCCATATATTTTGTCATGTTCATGACCGCATCCAGATGCCAATATCGAAATTTTGCTATCGTCGTCTCGTTTATAAATCCGTTTTCAATAGATTCCAATAATTGTCTGGCCAACTGTTCTGAAAGTTCCATTCTTTTCCTCTTCTTAAAATTTGTTTCATAAAATTTTAGTTTTTGGGATACATTTTTTCAAGTCGTTCCCGAAACGTAAAGTCCCTCTTCACGCGCTCAAATCCCGCAAGTGCAATTTGTTTTCTCTCGTCCTCATGTTCGAGATAATATTTTGCCTTATAAAACAAGTCCTCTATATTCTCATATACGACTAACTCTTCTCCGACGTTAAAATACTCAAAAAGTTCTTCCTGATAATTAGAGAGCACAAATCCGCCGCAGCCAAGCACGTCAATGACACGAAGCGGTATTCCGGTACGGATGGTCTTGAGCGAGATATTCAGGTTGATTTTGCTTTGGGAAAACGCAAGCGGCATCTGGGAATAATAGTCCGCATATCCACGGTATCGCACTTTTTCCAACCGCTTATCCACATCCGTTGAGTACAAATCCACCGGATAATGTGCAGATAAAAGTGCTAATGCCATATAACGTTCCCGCCCGGTCGTCTCACAAGCAAGCATAAATTCAAGCTCTCTTCTGCCCATCGAGAAACCGTCCGTTGCCACATTTGCATAATCGGCATTCATCTGTGCCAACAGTTCATCCGTAATTAATTCCGGTATCAGATAACCGCCGTACACTTTGCCCTGTGCATTTACGATTCCTTCCAGATACCCCTTTGTATAGCCCTGCAACGGTGCCGTAAAATATGCATACTCTGTCTGGTAAAGTTTTCCAACTAAAGAGATATCCGTCCGATATTCTTCTTTTTCCCGTTTCGATGCATTAATACGAAAGACCTCCGTATCCACCGCAAGCGGCAGATGCATCGCATTGACTCCATTTTTGTGGTGTTCCTCTGCCTGTCCCCTGTCAAAAAAGAAAATCCGGTTGCAGGAATTCTTAAGGCTCTCCAGATTTCGAATGTGAAGTGGCGAATCATATACCCATGCCGTATATACGATTCCAAGTTCCTCACACAACATCGAAATCAATGGCGAAAAATTGACCGACAGCACGTCCGTATAAGTTCCCGCCTTTAAATAAGCTCGAAACTGCTCTAAAAAAGCATCATCCTTTTCCCAGTCGTTAAACTGATAAAAAAATGTATCATACGGGATTTCCAGTTCCTTCAACCCCCGCTCGATTCCCTTATTCATAAAAGAATGCCACTCAAAAAATAATAGTTTCATAACTGAAACCTTATGATCTGCCACCTTATTCCCCTTTCATCATCCGGTATTTCATTTCTGCCAATTTCCAATCTGTCTCGTTATCAATGTCCTGCACTTCCAGTTCCGATACGATATATGGAATGATTCCGGTGTCAATCTGTCCTCTGACGTTTCTGTATTTCTCTACATCATAGCAGTAAAACTGTCCACAGTCATGGTACATCGTCTCTAGATCCTGCGAACGGCTGTTGCGGTACTGCGGGTAGCAGAACTCAAGAAATTCACCTTTTTTTACAACACCGCGCTGCGGTGGAAACGAAAATGCCACAACAGGCATCAGCATCGTCCCCTGCTTCTCCTGTAACAGTGACATTCCGGCCTTTAACTTCTGTGCTGTTACAAACGGTGCTGTTGGATAGATGCACGCCGCATGGTCAAACTTCTCTCCACGCTTTTCGTATTCCTCGAACACCTCCATCAGTACATCCGCTGTTGTTGCAAAATCTCCCGCTGTGCGCTCGCTCCGCAAAAAAGGCACTTCCGCACCATATTTTTTTGCAATCTGCGCTATTTCTTCATCATCGGTCGACACCATGACCGTATCAAAGCATCCTGCTTCAAGTGCCGCCTCAATCGAATATGCCATAATCGGCTTTCCACAAAAGTCCTTGATATTCTTACGCGGAATCCGCTTGCTTCCCCCACGCGCAGTGATAATTGCCAGGCTTTTCTGATTCATATTTGCTCCTCCGTCCTGTTCCAAAGCTTTTTATAAGCAAAAAACTGTCACATTAGTATATGCGCTAACATGACAGTTTCAAATTTCTATTTTACTACTTTCGCAGCAATCTCTCCCAGCTTTTCAAACACCGGAATCACATTCTGGAACTCCGCTGCCATTGCCGCATCATCCTTTGCCTTAATTGCCTCTGCCAATTCGGAAACTGCCTTGTTAAATGCTTCTTTATCAAGGCGTTCCTCTCCGTCATTGATCACTTCCAAGGTTCCATTTACCACCTGAATTTCCCAGTTGATAGCATCTACAATGGATTTTAAAAATTTATCGGTATCATCCAGACGCTTGCCGGATAATTCCTTCACAATAATATTCATATTCTTTACAAGACGTTCATTGAACTCCAAAAGCACCTCCAGTGCCTCAATCTGCTCTTTTCTGTTATCTTCCATGATTCTTCCCTGCCAACAATAGCAATGCCATTTGGCGTTCCTTTCTCTTTACATTTTAAATATTATATCGGCATAAAGTGACATTTTCCTTAGTTTAATCCCCAAAGACGTTGCTATTTATTCGCAATCCCCAATTGTTACCAGAAGATACCCCTGTCCACAGATATCCTCCATCCCAAGCTGTCTGCTTTCTAGTAGCCACAGCTGCAATGCTTTTCTTAAATAATGCTCCTCCGGCAGAAATGCAAGTGCGTGCTCTGCGCCAATCGTATACTCTCTCACATTGTGGATCCCAGCCTGCTCAAACTCGCTGCCAAGACTGTACTGCGGTAATTCTAACCCATATGACCAGACGCCCTGCTGCTCCATCATTGCCTTCCCAGTGCGATATGCGATGCTTGCCGCATTCGGAATCATGGAAATCATGTGTTTCGTATAATGGCTCCAGTTTTTTAACAAATCAATTCTCTCATCTGTATGGAAATGCTCCAGAAGTCCGCACTGATAAATATAGTCAAATTCTTTTTCCTCAAACGGAAGCGGCTTTGTCGCATCCGTACAGACCACATTCATTCCAAGATTCAGGTGGCTGTTTATCACATTAACCAATTCTACACATTCTTTGGAGAAGTCAAGCGCTGTCACCTTTCTTCCATGCCTTTGCAGATATGCGGCACTTTGACCTGAACCACAGCCAACCTCACACATCTTGTCTCCCTCGGCAGAAATTTTTAATAACTCCTCAGTCCAGCAGAACACCTGCTCCGTCAGTATTCCATTAATAACCTGCTCTGCCTGCTCTTTATTATAAAGTTCTCCCCATTGTTCCTCGTCCAAGCGCTTTTCATATTTTTCCATCGTATTTATATTACCTCCCATTTTTATTCAGTGTCTCAAGCAATTCTAAAAATTCTTTTGCCCGAACATCCCAGGTATGAAACTGCTTTGTCTTCTCTCTTCCGCTCTCTGCAATCCGTACCCTTTCCGCCTCATCGGAAAGCAGTCGTTTTATCCGCTCTGGTAGTGTCTCCCGCTCCGCAAGTCCAAAACTTACCAAATCTTTTCCATTTTCATATCTTCCTTCCAAATATCTGGTATCGTCCGTCACAAGCACCGCCCCTGCCAGCATAATATTTGCCATCCGCTCGGTAAACCCGGCTTTATGCCACGACATAATGTTTAATGAAAGCTTCGACTGCTGCCAGATCAAAAGACTCTCCTCCACTGTGACATCCGGATGACAGATCAGATTCTCATACGCAGCCAGCGGGCTGTTCCTCCAGCTGTCACCAAACACATTCACCGTAAGTCCGCTGTCTAACAGAACCCGGAGCACCCGGTCTCTGTAATAGTGCATCACGCAGTAAATGACTCGGCGCAGTCCATATAAAATTTCCACGAACTCCTTTTTGTCCACGCTTCTGCCGTAAAATATAAGCGCTCTTTTCAGTGCTTCCTCCGATGACAAATCGGGATTTTTTCGCATCACAAGCAAAAACCGGTTTGCAAGGAAACGCTCCTTTCGCTCCATCTGGTGAATCAGTAATATTTCATTCCAGTAATTTCCATAAGTTCCCACGAATGTCAGATCATATTTTCTGGTGACCTCGTTCTTACACGTCGGCTCAATCCCGGCTGGTGGAAACAACACTGCATTTTTTCTGAAATAGTTCTGCACAAATGCCACATAGTCCGCATCATGTGTGAGTACATAAAAATCAGGATACTGATGTTCCAAATGTTTTTTCATCCACACCGGATGATCAAAAATGAAGTTAAATTTCGGCCCGTAAATTGTCTCGTGCAGATAATGAATCTCATCCTTCATCTTCACAGAAAACAGATAACTCTGTACGCCGATAACCGCCTTAAAGTGCCGGTTCCGGTACTGCAAAAGTTCCTCTAGCGGCTGGTTTGCCATATCATACCAGATAATCTGTGCTCCCGCTCTCCCCAGTGCCTCCCCGAACTGTTCTGCAAACACGGTCAGCACATTGTGACACACATCATCTCCCTTGTAAATCAACACTGGCTCTGTTGGCGCGTCAAGTTCATAAAACAATTCCGCATGCCCTATCATTGCCTCCAAAAAGGAAACCGCCTGCTCATAATGCCCATGGCTTTGTGCCTCCTCAAGCACAGATGCCACTGCCATTTCAAACACCTGATTTTCCTGTAATATCTGACTGTATTTTCCAATGATGTAACAATCTGTTTTCCAGCCGTCTGATGCCTCTTCTGCGGTGTCATCCGTCAAAAGTTCCATCCCCATGTCCCCGGACGACTCCTCTGTCAGATCAAATGACGTTCTCTGTGCAATCCGAAGTAAAAGCTCATACTTTTTTTTCGCCGGAAGCCGGTCATTTCTGCCACCCGCTAACTGGATCAGTTCTTTTGGGATCAGAATATCTCCCTCGCAGATCGTCTCATCTAACAAAAATTCCAAAAACGAAATTCCTTCTGCCACCTGTCTTAAAACCCGTTTCATAAATCTCTCCCTTACAACGTCCCATACTGTTTTTTTATCGGCTATATCATTTTTCTTCTTTAATGTTCTAAAATCCATTTACATTTCCGCTCTTTTCTCCGATATATACAGATATGCACTTTATACTTTGTATCACTGCATCATCGATATCTTATACTTTACAGGAGAATTTACATGAAACTGATTTTATTTGGAGATATTCCAAACTGGAATAGAAGCCTACAGTTACTTCAGACCTACCGGCCGGATATCTTTATCGCCGGACTTTCGAGCGTTTCCCTTGGGCAGTTTGCTTCCTCTTCCGTAACCTATACGCCAGAGGAAACCGCAACCCTCTACCGTTCACACCAGATTGACGGTGTCATTAACATTCAAGGGGAAAATCCCTACTATTTCCGTCTTTTAAAAGAACTTGGCATTGAAAATATCTATGTCATTCCACATACTCTTTACCAGAAACTCGAGCTTTCCGAATCCATTGACGGTGATGCCATTCTTTATCCTTATAAAGAAGTACTCCCAGAGCTGATGCAGCTTGAATTTCACCTTGCCGACCACTGCAACTTAAACTGCAAGGGATGCAGCCATTTTTCCAACCTCGTGCCACAGCCTGTCTTTCCGGATAAAGAACAGTTTGTGCGCGACCTTCAGCAGCTTACCGGCTATTTCTCGCAGATTCATGATTTTTATCTGCTCGGAGGCGAACCGTTATTAAACCCAGAAATCGGTGTCTACATCAACACTGTACGCAAAGCATTTCCCTATACGAATCTGATTATTGTCACAAACGGACTGCTTCTTCTCTCCTTAAAGAAAGAAGTCATTCAGATGATCAAAGAAAATCGTGTACACATCAGCATTTCAGACTATACCTGCCTTGACCGTGATAAAATTATTTCTTTTATCCAGGCACATGCCCTCTCCGCTGATCTGCGTGAAGGAAAAGAGTGTTTTTCCAAGTATTTAAATCCGCAGGGGGACTCCGATAAAGAACAGGTCTTTGCAAACTGTATCCGCAGAAACTGTACGTTTCTCGCAAAGGGTAAAATGGCGGCATGCTGCCAGCCTTTCGTTGTTCACTACTTTAACGACTATTTCCATGAAAACCTTCCAGAGGAAGAGGGCATCGACCTGTACGAACCCGGACTCACCGGCTGGGAAATCCAGAAACGTCTGATTACACCAATGGAATCCTGCCGCTACTGCAGTGCCGACGTCCCGTTTGATTGGGCAATGTCAAAGGCTCCTTACTCTAAAGATGACTGGTGTGTAAATTAAGCCTTACATTTGCAATACTTTTTCTAACAGTTCCACAATCTGTTCCGTGGCACCAAGCCGCCCGGCATCCCGTAAAATAATTTCTACTCTGTGATTAAAAGTATCGGTCGCAAGATAGTCTGCCTTATACTTTGCAAGCAGCAGACAGCTTGCGATGAGATACTGTCCACTGTCACCGCCTGATACTCCCGAAACCGAGTAACTGGCATCAAGGTATATCTCATCAAGAAAAATCGCCTGATATTTTTTTGCAATCCGCAAGGCAAAATCATAATCTTCCAGACATCGTAACGATTCATCAAGTCCCCCGACTGCCTCAACACATTCCTTCTTTAACAACATTGTCGGAATTCCTACCAGATTGTCCCACAAAAGCTGTGCATAGATATCCCCGCTTTTCTTTTCATATGGAATTTTTTCATCCGGGAGCACCATGCCTCTCCCTGCTCCGAGATCGTAGCGGAACTTATGGTAAACCATCCCCACATTCGTCCCGGCATTACGCATTGCTTCCATCTGTGCTTTTAATTTTCCCGGACGCCACAAATCATCGCTGTCCTCAAATGCCAGATAATCATAGCGTGCCAGTTTCATTCCGCAGTTTCTAGCCCTTGACTGTCCCCCATTTTCCGGCATCCGGTGATAACGAATCCTGCAGTCCTTATACGAAGTAACCACTTTCTCTGTTTCATCCGTAGAGCCATCATCCACAACAATCAGCTCAAAGTCTTCATAGGTCTGCGCAAGCACGCTTTCAATTGCTTTTCCAATCTGATTTGCCCGGTTGTAAGTCGGCAATATGATGCTGACCGGCTCTGTCTGTCTCATAATAGTTTTCCTCTAATCCTGCTTCCTTAATTCCTTAAAACGATTGATTTTCATTTCCGCCTTATAATCTTCAAATAATTTTCTGCAATCGTATTTTGGCTCATATCCAAGCTCTTTTTTCGCATTTTCGACATCCATCAGGAATCCTCCTGATGCCGGCAAGTCAGGTCTGTATACAATCTGGGATGGATGATCCTTTGGTGAAAACACTTCAATAATTGTCTCGATCTGTTCCTTTAACGTCACTGGAATTCCGGTACCCACATTGTAAAAACCTTCTTCACGGTCTGCTTCTACCGCCTTGCAAAGCATCTGAGCACAATCATAAACATGCACCATATCTTTAGAATAGTCCGGATTCCCCCACAGTTCAATTGGTTCTCCCTTCATAGCAAGCTCAATCATGCGGTATACCGGACGCAATGTCTTTTTACCATTCGGAAAATAATAGTGATATGGGCTATAACTGTAGATTGTCGGGAAACGGAAAACAAACTTTTTCAAACCATATTCCTGATGATAATGTTCTAACAGTTCAATCGCTGTATTTTTCGTAATAACATAGACTGCATGGTCTCCCTTATAACTGAAATTGTATGGCAAATCCGGCTTTAAAACTGTGCCGTCCGTTGCAAAAAGTGAAATATCAAACACCGTCGTGGAAAACAATATCCGGTCTGCATGAACACGTCTGCAATACTCTAACACATGGTATGTTCCAACTATATTCGTTTTAATATAACTCTCCGGATTGTACTCCTCCATGTAAGAAGGAATAACTGCAGCTAAATAAATTACCGCATACACATCCTCTTTCGGAAGTTTCTCAAACTCTTCCTCACGAGAAATATCCACAGAATAATACGGAATTCCCTGTTTTTCGAAAAAATCCGTTCTACGTCTTCCGGATGCAATTACCTCATATTCTTCTGGATTAAAATATTCTCTCGCATATTTCAAAACATAAGACCCTACATTTCCCGTCGCCCCAAAAATAATAATTTTTTTCATTCTACCTTTCCTCCAATTCTTTGACCACCGCTATTACTTCATCCATATCATTCTCCGTGTATCTCTGGTCACAAGGAAGCGGCACCACATTTCTACTATAGTTATATTCCGCAGTATGTATTTCACAATCTTCTAACACATTCTGCCATAAAACTGGCACAAAAATCTTGCGTTCAATTAATTTTCTTCGAAGCCTTTCCCCATCAGCACAAAAATAAGGATATAAATAGGCACCTGTCATATTCTTTACCATCAAAAGATTTTTTTCACCCAACCCTGCATCTAGTCTCTTTGCATTACTGGTACGTGTTTTCTTTACTCTTTCATAATCAATGCTTCGTAAGATGTTATGTGTCAGTGCCGACATTGCAAACAGCTCCTGCTTGTCCATCCACGCTTCATTCTCCTGATAATTCCGGTAAAACTTCTCTGCACCACATTCATATCTTCCAAGCAAAAATTCCATTCTGTCATAAGAGAAATCTGCTTGTAAGGTAATTTTCGCTTGCACATCCGTATATAAATATGCACCGTCCGGCACTCCAAAAAATTTCCGGCAGGTATAAATTGTATCCACACCATCTATTGGTTTACAGAAAAAATCCTGCGCATTATCTACAATGATTCTTTTATGCCCAGCAAACAATTCTTCCACATAATTCTTCTCAAGCTGTCCATAGTAATTGATAAGATATAAAAAAACATCCTCCTCCGGATATTTCCCCTGATAAGGTTTTTCAAACGACTTTACCTCATACCACTGTATCTGTACGCCTTCTCTCCTACATACCTCTTCAATCACCCGGCATTGCAAATACGGCAGCATTATTTTTCGTATCCGTCTCGTACGGATCAGATATCTCAGGCAATTTCTGCCATTGTTTAATGCCAGACATTCTGTGTGATATTCATTTCCTTTGTAATGTTCTATTTCAATATATCCGCCAAATTCTCTCATTCTTCTTCCTGCACCAGCATATAATTCTGTAATTGTTTACGAACTTCTTCTTTACTGTTAAACATTAACACATCTACTATGGAAAGTCCCGGAACAAATTTATCCCCAAACTGCTGATACTTTATTTCCCCGGTCTTTAAAAATTTAAGCATAATCCCATTCTCTTTAAAATCAGAAAAAGAATAAAGTGCCTGACCACCAATTGCATTATAATAGGTATCTGCCTGCAGCAACTTACAAATTTCCAGTACCTTTTCCTGTCCACGTTTGCTACAGTCCTTTTTTAAATCAGATGACAAAACAAGTTCTGATTTCATTTCCAGATAATCATGAATCTCACGGATAGAATCCGCCAAATACAATGCAAGTGATTCTTCTGGATTTCGGATTATCCTCTCTAATATCGGAAATATCTCCTGAAAATATGGTGCTTTTCCATATGCATTTTCAAGCATCCTTAAGTTTTTATTTTCAAGCGCTATTTCATGATGAACCATTATCTCATTAATTTTTTTAAAAGAACTCGCTCCAAGCATCGGCACATTTATATATTTTGCCTCTCCTCCAAGCAGTATACGGTTTCTATGAATCCAACCACCCTTAATAAAATTAACATCATCATAAATTACATATCGGTCTACCGCATTCATAAGTTGCCAGTATCCAATATACGGCAAAAAATACGGCTGCATAATTCCAACTTTCATCACATTCTCCATTTCAATACCAAAAGGAATTTCACACTTTATCCCTCTTTTTGTATCTCAAGAACCGCCTTAGAGATCATATCCACCTGTTCTATCCGCAGGCTGGCATACAACGGTAAAACAAGAATCCTGTTAGAATAATCTCTCGCGTGCTCTAAATCATTCTTTTTGTATTTGTTCCTAAAGCAGGCTGCATCTGCAGTAATCGGATAAAAATATTTTCTTGAAAAAATATTTTTCTGACGCAGTCCTGTATATACTTTATCACGTAATTCTGCCGTTTCAAACAATACCGGCATATAAGCATAATTCGGCTCTACGCCTTTTTGATACTGATTCAGCCGAAGCTTCGTCTCTCCCGAAAAGTTTTCACAATAACGTTCCACAACTCTTTTTCTAGCTTCAATATTCTGCTGCAAATATTTTAAATTGCACAGTCCCATTGCTGCCTGAAATTCATTCATCTTAGCGTTTGCCCCTACAGAAACGATTAATTCTTCATTCCGTATTCCAAAATTTTTGAGATTATACAGCTTTTCATACTGTTCTCTCGTTTTCGAACAAACACAGCCCCCTTCTATCGTGTGGAATACTTTTGTTGCATGAAAACTGAACGTCGATAAATCGCCAAAGCTTCCAACCCCTTTTCCCTGATAAGTTTCTCCAAATGCATGTGCCGCATCATAAATAACTTTCAGATCATACTTGTATGCAATCTGCTCAATCTCTTCTACATTGCAAATATTTCCATACACATGCACAGGCACAATAGCGACAGTATGTTCCGTAATGAGTTCCTCAATCTTGCTCTCATCAATAGTATAATCTTCCTTCACATCACAGAACACCGGTACGAGTCCATTGCGTATAATCGCATGAGTAGTGGAAATAAAGGTAAATGGTGTCGTAATTACTTCACCACCTTTTGGAAGATTTAATGATTGAAGCGCCAATTCCAATGCCATATGCCCATTTACCGTCAACGATATCTCCGGCACTTTCAGATAAGTTCTCAATTCATCTTCCAAACGTTTATGGTAATCCCCCATATTAGTCAGCCAATGACTTTCCCAGAGTGGCTTTATCATTTCCATGTATTCCTCAAATGGAGGCATTGAGCTTTGTGTTACAAGTATTTTATCATCCATCTTTCTTCCTCTGTTTTCTCTAACCTTCCCTGTTATTCTCGTTTTCTATAATATATTCCTGCAATTCTTTGCAAAAATTTTTGATATTTCCAAGGCTGTCTACTCCATAGATAGCTGCCGCACTCTTTCTACAATTTCCCTTCTGTTGTTCCATAAATGCAGCATCATGAATGTAGCGGTTTACGATGTCTGGCATATCCCACAATTTTTCACAGGTAAATGCCTCCCCCACCTGTGCCACATCACAATGTGGCAGAGTCAATACCGGGACATCATTTTCCACCGCATAAAATGCTCCAGTTCCTCCTCCCTGTCTCGGCGGATTTAAAAAGAGATTTCCAATCCTCATGATTCCCTTAAAATCATTCACTGCGCCTAAAAAACAGTAATGGTCTGCCTCTTCCATTAACTCATTTTCAAGTTTCGGGCAATTCCCAATAAAAACAAACAACACCTCATTTTGTTCTAAAATCATTTGAAATACCCTCTTTACTTCTTCGGTCACTTCTGTATCCAGACGATTACCTGCAATCAGAATTACAAATTTATCTTCCGCAATTCCAAAATCTTTTCTATCGACACCACTTTCTACATTTGCATTCAGTTCATCCACACACACCATTTCAAATATTTTCTGGTCTGGTCTGGTCCATTCTAAATATTTTCTATTTTCTTCCTCCGTACATCGAAAGTATCTTACGATCACAGACGAAGCCGTCTGAGCCGGCTGATTCACACATGCCATCGCACAGACCGTCGTAAAATCCCCACATAGATCTGCCAGAATATTAGAATCTCCAACCGTCAGTATAAATGCCGGGTTATATTCTTTAATATCATGTATTGCCTTTTTCAATTCTTCAAAATAATTCTCTTCCGTATAATTCAGGTTGTATCCTTTTATATGTACCCCCAAAAGTTTTAATTCAAACCTCCCCGTTTCCGGATAACAGCATACATCCACCAGTGAGTGATACCAATTCCAATACTCTGAAATCTCTATTTGATTCATATTTGTGGCATATACACAAACTTCATATCCAAGCTTTTGTAACCAGCAATAAATATTTGTCATTTTCTGAGTTGGTGCATGGGCTTCACCCAAAAGAGGTTCTATCATAAGTACAACTCTTTTTTTGTTCCTCTGTGCAAATGGAACATATTGCAATTTCATATTAAGTTCTTTTCGAATCTGTGTTACCAGATCTATATAAATACTATTTTGAATAATATAATGACGCTTTTCATCTGCAACCATTGGGGAACTAAAAACTGCTTTCCAGAGCTGACGGATGGTATTTATTCTGCTCAAAAGTGGTATATTTTCTTCTATTAACATATTTTCTATAAAATATTCCACTTTTTCATCTCTAAATGCACTTAACAGATATGAAAACAGCAGCATTTGAAATTTTCCATTCTGTTTTGTTGTTTCTGCCACACCAGCCAGACAATCCCACTGAATCTGTTGATCTAATACATCATACTGCCTCTTTAATTCCGGTTCCAATTCGCGCAATTTAGTGAAACCGCCAATATTCATATGTTCAATCGCATCGCAAATCAATGTTAAGAATTCATTCAATTCTTATTCCTCCCTATCCCTTACATTCGTCAATATTCACTCGTATCCGTCACGCAGACTACTCCATTCATGCTTTCCATCTCACATTAGAAGCTGGGAAAAAGAGTACATATTTCTGGTCCTAATCAGAAGCCTTTGGCTCTGCCAAAAGTTTTTTCACAACTCCTGAGGTATTGAGACCTACTTCCGGCTGGAAATCCTTGTTGCGCTCCAGGAAAGTGTCGACCATGCCCTTTTTTCGGCGACTATCGGGATGAAGCTATGTGTGAGATTATAATGAATCCCACTGTCAATACTACTGTCAGTGAGTGAAACTGTGCATTGCATATATCACACCACTTTCTTTTACTTCGCACAGTTTCTCCCTTATTCTGGTGTCTTCATACCTGACATCGTCTTTTAACAGTAACTCCACACCTGTTTTAAAACGATTCCACGGATTCTGACAAATCTGTAACAGCCTCTCACCCGCATCTCTGTCAAACTGTTTTTTCCATACGACCATGCCCGCCGTCTCATCCATTTCCATTGCAACTTCCACAAATTCCGCCAACCACTTGCTGTTACGGCAAATTTCTTCTAATAACATCTTATTCTTCTTACATATCCAGTAATTCACGCCCGCAGCCCCGATAAGGCACTCCGCATACTCTTCCCGTCCGGCATAATTCATCATCTCACCCATCTCCTGTGTAGAAATCATTTCTTCTACACGTATAAAACGTTCTGGCAAACTCTTTTCTATTACATTCATATAACTGTCACAAAGAGGTTCTCCAAGCGCGATATTCTGACACTTCTCTGTAAGATTGTCTAACACCCGTCTTGCTATATATTGAATTCTGGTATCTTTTGCATTAAATTTATCTGGTAAAATTGCTTTTATGCTGTCCCACTGACGTTTCTCATCATGATTATATCCGCATGTTTTTGACGATTGCGATGTGTTAAGCGTCAATACGTACTCTGACTGACTCATAACCACAATTTTTTCTGCCCTCACGATTGCTTCCGTCATTCCCTGGCAGTCCCCATAAAATGGATAATAAAAATCAATCCCATTTTCTTTTAAAAAAACGATTTCCACGTAGTGCATCACAGAATTGTAGTAGACATTTTTCATCAATTCTGCCATGCATGTCAGTTTGTCTCTGTTTTCTTTATACACCTTATACTCTGGCAATGTATGATTTACTACCTGAAATTTACCTTGCTCATATTTCGCATAATAGCTTCCTGTGAAAATAACTTGCGGATGGTGCTTAATAACTTCCCCTGCAACCTCTGACAATGTCTGTTCTGTTGTCATAAAATCATCCGCTCCAAGGAACATCATATAGCTTCCCACCGACATTTTCAGGCACTCACTGATTCCCTTACACCAGCCAATATTGTCTTTACGGTATATGCATTTTATCCTTTCATCAAGCCTCTCATACTGTTTCAATTTCTCCACAGTTGCATCGGAACTGCCATTATCAAGAATTAACATTTCCCATCCGTCAAACTTCTGGTTTTTCACGGATGATATTGCTGTATCCACTGTCCGTGCAGAATTATAAGTACACATAATAATGGTAAAAAGTGGTATTTCCTTCTCATAAATATATCCGTAATCCGTTGAAACTGACGAATATGAAAGTCCTTCAAATATCTTCTGTGATGCAATATTTTCTCTTTTAACCTCAGCCGTCATTTTTCTGCAAAATGCCTGCTCCCGCAGTCTCTCTTCCATGCATCTTAACATCCATTTAGCATATCCATATCCTCTTGCCTTTTGGCAGAGCGCATAAGAAATTTCTCCATCCACTCCGTGCAAATCCACACGAGCCTGTCCGATGTTCTCTCCATCCAGCTTCAAAACATAAATTTGCGTCTGCTTATCACCAAGTTTCTCCTTATACCATGCCATATGGCTTTCATAAGAAAATGTCTCTGTCTGAAACGAATTTTTTCTGACATCCTCCTCATTACGCAAATCATATAAAAAGCGACAATCTTCTTCTGTCGCTTTTGTTAGTGTCAGTTTCTGTATATGTTTCATAATCGTTCCATCCCTTTTGTCTAACCATATTCTATAAAACGCTCCCTATGTTGAATTTTTCCGCAGCCTTTACGTTTTTTTCGTTGCGCAGATATGCTAAATCATTCTCACTGCAACTCCGTGTTCCCCAAGATATTCCTTTGCTTCCTTCGGCGTCTGCTCTGTAAAATGATAAATGCTCGCTGCCGCTACTGCAGAAGCACCACCTTCCTGCACCGCCTTGCGCATATGCTCATAGTTCCCGGCTCCCCCGGAGGCAATGACCGGAACATTCACAAGTGACGTTGCAATTTTTATCATTTCAACATCATATCCTTCCATCGTCCCGTCGAGTTCCACGGAAGTCAGCAGAATTTCTCCTGCACCTGCCTCCACCACTTTTATAATCCAGTCCTGTAAAAGCCAGCCGGTATCCACCGAACCGTTGTGAGAAAAACAGTGATACTCTCCATCAATCTTACGGCAGTCAATGCTTGCCACAATACATTGCGAGCCAAACAGTTTCGCACCCTCCGTAATCAGAGACAGATTATCATATGCCGCACTGTTGATTGCAACCTTATCCGCCCCTGCACGAAGCAGATTCTTAATCTGGTCAATATGACAAATCCCGCCACCCACACAAAACGGTACAAAACATTCCCGTGAAAAATCCCGGATTTCATCGTAATCCGGGTCTCTTTTTTCATTGGTTGCCTCAATGTCGAGCAAAATCAGCTCGTCCACCTCACGCATATTATAAACCTTGATGGCAGGCAACACCGTATCCACCCGACGCCAGGAATTAAATCCGACTCCTTTTACCAGTCCCACTGATTTGTATAATAACGTTGGAATCACACGTACCTTTAACATTTTGCGACCTCTTTTTCTACATACTAAGGAAATTCTTAATCAACTTAAACCCCGCCTTCTGGCTCTTCTCCGGATGGAACTGCGTCCCCACAATATTATCCTTTATGACAGAGGACACAAATTCTCCGCAGTAAGGAGTCACTGTAGCAATGTTTTTTTCATTTGCTACGCGAAAATGATAGCTGTGTACAAAATAATAATTTGTTCCGTCTGCAATTCCATCAAAAAGTGGCGAATCTTCCCTCTTTAAAATCTCGTTCCAACCCACATGCGGAATCCGTTCTTTTTCCTGCGTCTGCGTAAAACGAACAATTTCTCCAGGAATATAACCCAGTCCGTCACATTCCCGCACCTCATAGCCCTTGTCCGCAAGGAGCTGCATTCCAAGGCAGATTCCAAGAATCGGCGTCTCTTTTTCCAAAACTGCCCGGTTTAATTCCTCTATCCACCCGTTTTTCCGGAGATTGTCCATGGCATCCGGAAATGCACCGACTCCAGGAAGTACAATACGATCTGCATCCCGCAGTTCTAACGGATTACCGATGATGACCGCATCCGATCCACACTTTTCAAATGCGCGCTGTACAGACAACAGGTTACCCATTCCATAGTCGATAATCGCAGTTTCCATTTATTTGTTCTCGTCCTCTTCTACATTGTCATAATTAATCTTAGTCAGATTACCATTTTTGTCCTTAACCAGCTTGCCGTTTTTATCAGTCAAAAACAGTTTTTTGTTCGTAAATTCATCACAGATTTTGATAAACTCGTCTACTGTCACACCGATTGGTTCTAAGATATCTTCAAGCTTCTTATCAAGGTAAGTCCATCGGAATGCTCCATCACGCTCCTTTACCGTCTTCATTGCCTCTTCTCTTGATATACGTCCGCGGCGGATGTGCATAGATGCCTGGTCAGAGCAGCGTCCAAAACCAAATTTCAGATACTTGAAATATTCATGAATACCAGCCTGATAATTGTCAAGGTTCTCATAATCATCGTAATCGCCTTCTACAACCTTGCCCCAGCTTTCAAATCCATGCGCTTTTGCCACAAGCACATTATGTAAACCTTCCCATGGGATGTAGTATCCAAGGAAAATGCCGGTCACACCAACACGTTTTAATTCCTCATCTGTCGGATAGGTAAATGGAATCAAGTCTTTCTTTGTAATTCCTTCCTGTCCCACAAGATCGTTAACACGAAGTCCAAGCATACCACCAAACTCCTCTAACCATCTACGGTCAAGGACATTATTCTCAACGGCTGCTGCCGGTCCGCCATATTCGTTCTGGGAATTTTCTCCCCAGATGATAAGAGGTACATTAAAATTTACCGCCATTCTCACCGGAACGGTAAAAATGCTTACATGCTCCGGCCATGAAATATCACCAACCTCTGTCAGTCCGATACGGTTTAACTTCGCACGTACCACACGGTTGGTGGTTACTTCGATGTAATCCACACCCATTTTTTTGATATTCTCGATATTTCTTCTTCCGATATCCGTGAGGTCACAGGTTGTCGCTGTCACACAGAGTGGATTCATTCCAAGTTCTAACATAGTGATAACCTGATAGGTGCTGTCCTTTCCACCACTGACCGGAATAATACAGTCCCAGTTACTTCCGTCTTTAGAACGATAACGGTCAAGAATCTCCATCAATTCTTTTTTACGCTCATCCCAGTCTACATTCTTACGGTTCTCATAGTTACGGCAGGCATTACAGATACCTTCCTCATCAAATGATAAATGCGGCTTTGTGCTTGGCAAGCAGCATCTTTTACAATACTGAATCATAATTTTCTCTCCAATTTTATTCTGATTTTTCATTACAAAATTTAATTTTTAATGTTCTTTTACATCCTTTAACCGTCTTGCAATCTCATCTACAGACAGCCATTCTGTATTTTTTCCCGAACTATATTCAAATCCTGATTCAACTTTCTTTCCGCCCGGCTGTATTTTAGAATTATCCCACCAGTCAAAATGTGGATATACAATAAAATGTTTATCATATTCATAAGTCATCATAGAATCTTCTCTTGTTACCATAATCTCATGAAGTTTCTCACCCTCACGGATACCAACCTCTGGCATTTCACATCCCGGCAAAATTGCCTGTGCAAGGTCTGTAATCTTAAAAGAAGGGATCTTGGAAATAAAGGTTTCTCCACCTTTTGCCTCTGAAAGTGCCTTAATGACAAGCTGTACGCCCTCGTCAAGACTAATCCAGAAACGTGTCATACGGTAGTCAGTAATCGGAAGCTCTTTTCCACCGTTTGCTACAATATTACGGAAAAATGGAATAACAGAGCCACGGCTTCCAGCAACGTTTCCATAACGTACAATTGAAAAACATACATCCTTCGTTCCCGCATATGCATTTGCTGCAATAAACAGCTTATCAGAAACAAGTTTTGTACCCCCGTAAAGGTTAATAGGGTTTACTGCCTTGTCCGTAGACAATGCAACTACTCGCTTCACACCACAGTCAAGTGCTGCATCCACGATATTCATTGCACCGTCAATATTGGTTTTCACAGCTTCCATCGGATTGTATTCACAGGCTGGAACCTGTTTTAATGCAGCTGCATGAACCACATAATCCACGCCGTCAAAAGCTCTGTATAATCTTTCTTTATCACGAACATCGCCAATAAAAAATCTCAGCTTATCACCATATTTTTTGAATTTATTCGCCATGATGAACTGTTTATATTCATCTCTGGAATAAATAATAATTTTCTTCGGATCATAATTTTCTAAAACATACGTTACAAACTGGTTTCCGAAAGAACCTGTTCCCCCTGTTACAAGGATTGTCTTTCCATTTAACATATTTTAAGCCTCCTGCTTTCTCTTACAGCATCCTGCTGTCATGATATTATTTATATCGAACTTTTCACCTATAATCATAACCTTTTAGGTAGAAATGCTTTGTTTATTAGTATATAATAACTATATTCAATTTGCAAACAGACAGGATTAAAGGAATTTTTCATGAAAATATTATTTTACCGCTATGGAAGCATATGTGAACCAGATATTATCGATGGATTCTGCGAACTTGGAAATGAAGTTGTCACAATCACAGAGGAAATTTACAACAAAAAGTTACTTCCCTCTGAAGGTGTTGCACTTTTAAATGAAGCACTTCAAAAGGCAAGCTATGATTTTGTTTTCAGCATCAACTTCTACCCTTTTATCTCAGAAGTCTGCAACATTTTTCAGATTCGCTATCTCTGCTGGACCGTGGACAGTCCGGTCATGGAACTTTATTCCGATTCCATCCGCAATCCGTGGAACCGGATTTTTCTCTTTGACCGCGCGCAGTATAACGAATTTTCCCGCTACAACCCTTCCTGCATTTTTCATCTGCCGCTGGCAAGCAATCCAACGCGCTGGAAAAAAGTGATATCTTCTGCCACGGATGATGATATTTCCCGTTTTTCCGGTGATATCTCGTTTGTGGGTTCACTCTATACTGAAAAATGTCCCTATGACCGTCTGAAAAAAGAACCAGGATATCTTACCGGTTATCTGGAAGGCATTATGGCAGCCCAGTTAAAGGTCTACGGTTATAATTTTCTTGAGGAAATCCTGCCGGATTCCATCGTAGAAGAGTTTCGTAATTCTCTAGAAGGTTTTTATACTCCGCCGACCGGCTTCCGCCGGAATGACCGCGCCACAATGGCGCAGTTATACCTTGGTGCAAAGGTAACTGCTATGGAGCGGCTCTGGTTAATGCAGACGCTTGGCTCCAAATATTCCGTAGACTTATACACCGCAAGCGACACGACCGGACTTCCTGTCCACAACCGTGGACTTGCAAAAACACTGACAGAAATGCCGCTTATTTTCCACTTCAGCAAGATTAATCTAAATCCTACTGCCAAGTCCATCCGGACAGGGCTGCCATTACGCCTGTTTGATGTGCTCGCATGTGAAGGTTTTTTGCTGACAAATTACCAGTCGGAGCTGACGGATTATTTTACTCCCGGACAGGATCTGGAATGTTATACCGGAGAGGATGATTTGCTCTCCAAGGCAGAATATTACCTGACACACGAAAACGATCGGAAAGAAATTGCACACAACGGTTATCTTGCTCTCGAAAAATACCATAATTATCCGGAGCGTCTGCTACAAATGATATCTCTGGCTTATGGATTAGATGCGATTTAGAAAGGCTGCTTATGAAAATATTATTTCTTGACTCCCCTGCTTTTGCTAAACAGGATATGATTGATGCGTTTGAAGCGAATCAGATTACCTGTGACCTTTTTTACCACAAAGATTATAAAGAACGGCACAGCAAAGAATTTGAAGAAGCATTTGCTGCTGCACTTACAAATGCATCCTATGCGTTTGTATTTTCTTTTAATTATTCCCCGATTCTTTCTGCATGCTGTCAGAACCACAACATCAAATATGTCTCCTATATCTATGACAGTCCATTAGTTGCTCTTTATTCCTATACCTTGATCAATTCATGCAACTACGTTTTTCTGTTTGATAAGTCAGTTTACCTTACCTTCAAAAATGCTGGTATTGATACCGTATATTATCTTCCACTTGCAGCAAATGTATCCCGTCTCTCTGCCATGGTCTGCCCGGATGCACTGACAGAAAAGCTCTCCGCCGACGTTTCTTTTGTAGGTTCACTCTACAACGAAGATCACAATTTTTTTGACCGGTTAGAAACTATCTCTGACTTTACCCGCGGCTACCTGGATGCCATCATGCGCGCGCAACAGAATGTCTATGGCAGTTTTTTTCTGGAAGATCTGCTGACTCCGGATATTATTGCCGATTTACAGAAAGCAGCACCTTATACTCCAATGTCAGACGGCACTGAATCTGCCGCCTATGTATATGCAAATTATTTTCTTTGCCGAAAGATTACTGCGCGAGAAAGACTCTCCCTGTTAAAGCAGGTTTCTGATCGTTTTTCGTTAAAGTTATACACTCATAACCCGGTTCCCGAACTTCCCCATGCACAGTTTATGGGACCTGTGGACTGGTATTCCACAATGCCACTTATCTTCAGACATAGCCGTATCAACTTAAATATAAGCTTAAAAAGCATTCACACCGGTATCCCGCTTCGCTGTATGGACATTTTAGGAAGCGGCGGCTTTCTGCTTACGAACTATCAGGAAGATTTGCTTGATTTATTCGTTCCCGAAGAAGACTTTGTTTTCTATGAGAGTGAGGAGGATTTCATCCAAAAAATCAATTATTATCTCTCCCATGAAAAAGAACGCCAGCAAATTGCTGCAAATGCACTCGGCAAAATGGCAGAACGCCATACGTTCTGCCATCGTGTAACATCAATCCTTCAGATTTTGTCTGACTAATCTTTCATAATGTAG
Source organism: Roseburia sp. OF03-24 (assembly GCF_003463035.1). Taxonomy (NCBI): domain Bacteria; kingdom Bacillati; phylum Bacillota; class Clostridia; order Lachnospirales; family Lachnospiraceae; genus Roseburia; species Roseburia sp. OF03-24. The sequence goes on from NZ_QSCK01000026.1 coordinate 55,162, forward strand.
TCCTCAATATCTTCTCTTAGTAATGGAATCGCCTTCTGATATCCCCTTAATAATTCCGTACTCTTCTGTACAAGATCTTTCGGTTCTAAATTTTCCTGAAAGACCTCGTCGCCCATCTGATATTCTGCCTCCTGTGCATATAAAACGACCAGCTCCTGAACAGGCATTTCCCTTAATTTTTCATTCAGTTCAAGCAATTCCCTTAACTGCATCGCCTCATCATGCTTTCCCTGTGTGGAGTTTTGCATCTGTTCCAAGAGGTCTTCCTGCTTCACAATAACCACATTAATGATTTCTTCAAACTTTTCAAGTTCTTTCTTCACTTCCTTTAGTTGAAGCAACATTTTTTTCTGCTGATTCTCCGAAAACGGACATTCTATTTTCTGTATCGTTCCGTAAATATCAATTTCATCTTTACACCATTCTTCTATAGTCTCTCTCAATGTTCGATTTTGTGCACCTACTATATTGGCTCCGCCTTCCGTCGCATTTACAATCTGATATTTTCCTTCATTTGTCATAAAGAGTTTTTCAAACCATCGTTTGTAACACCACATTTGAAAATCTGTCTTAAGTATCTTTCCATCAATACCTTCTACATCCATAAGTGTACGACTCTGGATATATTCATCGTTATCACCAAACGCTTTCTCTATTCCTTCCGTATGCGATATACCATTCGTAAATGCCATGTCCTGTCCAACTAATATTATTTTCCGAAATCCAAGATATGACGCAATCTGAAACGCTTCCGAAGTAACTGAACCACCTACAGACAGTATTGGAAACATATAGCCAAGTTCTTCACTCATCCTCTGGTTCCATTTTCCCCAATAATATCCATTGTAAAAAATTTTTCCTGCAAACTGTCTTATAACGTCTGGACGTGTAATTCTAGAACATGACCAGAGCAAACCATCCAAATTCAAATTCTCGAAAAATCGATCCGGGGACTCCGGATCAATAGTACAAACCATATCCGGTCTAATTCCGTTTCTCAATACAGTCCGAAGTGCTGCATCAACCACAATTATAAATGACTTTCCCTGTGCTCTTTTTAATTCCCCTACATTTTTATCCAATGACGGTCCCGCAGAAACAATAATTGCCGGTATATTCTTAAGTTCAAATTTCTCCAATTTCTGATTTACTTGTTCCAAATTACATTGACCAATCATTTTTTTCATATGAAACAGCACATGACGTGGAATCATCCTGTTAAATCCGAGGTGTGTACTTTTGTTTACAATTTCATTTTGTATTTTCTCAATAACACTATCTATAAACTTTTTACATCCATCTGCATAACGCACATCATATCCAGGTAAAATGCAAAAATCAATTAATTTCATTTTTGTATATTCAATCACACCAGAAAGAATATTTTCTACCTCTCCTTCTGCAACCTCAGGGAAATAAAAATCCAGTGTCTGATTCTGAATCAAATCTTCTATGTCAAAATAATGGCAAACCACTCCAAAAACCACTAAATCAGGTACACAGATAATAATCCTATTTGTGTCTCCGCAGCACTCTATCAGTCTTCTCACATGCCTTCCATCTCCAAAACCAAAAACAAAATAGGTTCCATACAACCTTATCGGATAACGTTCCCAATAAATGTCTGCCGCCTCTTCAGGGTTCAGACGGCTATTCAGATACCATTCATAATTATCAATGCATACAGCCACTATTTCCGATCCATTAGAAGCCGTTTTCACACTGATCCATTGATTTGCCTCATTCCAGTCAATATTTGTGACAGCACCCGCAATTTTCTCATTTTTCTTCTTTAATGCTGCAATATTTTTCTCAAAAATTCCCATATACAAACTCCACTACTCTTCGCCATAATAAAACAATACAAATAAAACCGCCTTTTCCATCAGGCAATCTGCCATCCCATACATATCCTGTTTTTCATATGCTTTCAGCAACTCCTGTATCATTACAACCGCAAAATTTCCAACCAGCTGCAGTTGCTCTTGCGATAACGTTTGTATCATATCCTGAAAGATATTTAATAATTCTGATACCCGTCCAATTGCTGCATGCTCATTATTTTGATATAACATCATACAAACGGCATCTATCTCTGCTAGTAATTCTTCTTTGTTCATCTTTTTCCCCAAATTATTTTTTCACAATACTTCTATATTATATAGAAAAAAAGCCGACAGCTTTTACTGTCGGCTTTTTAATTATGTAGTATACGCTACACTCTGTCAGATTACTGTAACAGAGAAAGTACTCCCTGAGTAGACTGGTTAGCCTGAGCAAGCATAGACTGTCCTGCCTGAGCAAGAATATTGTTCTTGCTGTAAGTAACCATCTCTTCAGCCATATCTGTATCACGGATACGAGATTCAGCAGACTGAGTATTCTCAGAAATGTTGTCCAAGTTGGAGATTGTATGCTCCAGACGATTCTGAAGAGCTCCTAAGTAAGAACGCTGTGTAGAAATTGCAGAAATAGCGCCCTGGATATTGGACATTGCTTCACCTGCTGCACTGAAAGTGTTAACCTTTACTAAGTTAGCAGATACATTTAAGCTACCAGCAGACATACTGTCGATAGAAACAGTAATTCTCTGTCCACAGATAGAACCAACCTGAAGGTTTTTATTTGCGAATGTACCATCGATGAGGTTCTGAGTATTGAACTGAGTTGTAGAAGAGATTCTGTTAATCTCAGATGTTAACTGGTTGATCTCATCCTGAATAGCTCCTCTATCAGCAGTTGTATTGGTATCGTTAGCAGCCTGAGTAGCTAACTCATTCATACGCTGTAAGATAGAATGTGTCTCAGATAATGCACCCTCAGCAACCTGGATTAAGGAAATACCATCCTGTGCGTTGTCAGAAGCTTTGTTTAATCCACGGATCTGGCTTCTCATCTTCTCAGAAATTGTTAAACCAGCAGCGTCATCACCTGCACGGTTGATTCTGTAACCAGAAGATAATTTCTCTGAAGATTTTGCCTGTGCGCTTGTTGTAACGCCTAACATTCTGTTCGCATTCATTGCGGTCATATTGTGCTGTACTACCATAATTCATTTCCTCCTTGAATTTACTGCGGCTTCCATGCCGCATCGTCTTTAATTTTGCAGTTTTCCTTCCCGGCCGTACGCTCCATTCGGTTCCACTGCCAAGTAACTTTTTCAAGTAATGTTCATCATCACTTTGTTTACTTGTATTATATATCGGATGTTAATCCCGATACTTTATAGTAAAAAAGAATTTTTTTCTTTTTTCTATCTCTATTTTTCTTCCTATTTTTTCCTGTCCGTAAACACCGGCTCGCCATAATTTGTCTTCATCATATTTTTATAATACTGATTCACGACACGCTGGCTCTTGCGGACTTCCCTGACCTGCTTATGTACAGATGCAAATTTTTTTGTCATAAGATCTTTATTGCGTGCTTCCTGTACCTGGATCGTGGCACTTTTACTGGTTAATTTACGAATATAATCCTGCATCTGCACGATCTCATCATGATAAATATCCGGATGATTCTTCAGATCATCCTTCACCCGGTCAAACAGTTCCTGAAACCCATCATCCAGCAGTTCCAGCTGTTCGATCTGCATTGACTTTTCCTCTACTGTTTTATCAAAATCATCCGGATCCAATGACGGATTCTCCAGTTCTTCACCCTGCCTGATATTTAATTCCATGATGGTGTCTAAAATTTCGCTTTTTTTCTTCAGGCTCTGTATCATAACCGGAATATATTGATTCTTCTCCATATTCTCTGTACCCTTACTGCTGCGTATGTGCCAGTTTCATAACTTCTTTCCATGTATCGCGCATGGTACGCAAGTGTTTCAGCACTTCTTCCATGATCTCTTTATCTTTTTTCATGTTTGCATCACGTAAACGAACCATCAGATAATTATATACCTCATCAAAGTCTTTTGCCACCGGATATTTATGATTTAAAGTACTCTGAAATTCCTCAATAATACGCTCTACTTTCATGATATTATCATGCGCTTTCTGAATATCTTTTGCCTCGATCGCCTCAATCGCAATATTTGCAAACTTGATTGCTCCCTCATAAAGCATCAGTGTCAGTTCTGCCGGTGAAGCAGTCATAACTTTGTTGTTTGCATACGCTGCGTATCCTCTGTTAGCCAGCATAAATCATTTCCTCCATGTGTTATATAATTTTAGATATAATTTTCTTTATGTCAATCGAGTAGGAGGGAAATCTGAGTGATTTCCCGACCTCTCACACC
>NZ_QSCK01000027.1:0-316 GCF_003463035.1 Roseburia sp. OF03-24
AAAACGGTAAAGAAATTTACCAAAGCGTTTTAAAAACGCAAGACCCTGTATTTCAACGCTATGAAATACAGCTAAATAAGAGGTCAAGCAAGAAAGAGCGCAGGGTGGATGCCTTGGCACTAAGAGCCGAAGAAAGACGTGATAAGCTGCGAAAAGCTGCGGGGAGGAGCAAATATCCATTGAGCCGCAGATATCTGAATGGGGAAACCCGGCTGGACGAACTCCAGTCATCCATACGCCAATCCATAACGTATGGAAGGGAACCCGGTGAACTGAAACATCTAAGTAGCCGGAGGAAGAGAAAGAAAAAATCGAT
>NZ_QSCK01000027.1:326-59113 GCF_003463035.1 Roseburia sp. OF03-24
AAAAATCGATTTCCAAAGTAGCGGCGAGCGAAATGGAAAGAGGCCAAACCATGGTGCGTGCACCGTGGGGTTCGGACCGCATAATTGATTCGTTGATCCTAGCAGAAAGGTTTTGGGAAAGCCTGCCAGAGAGGGTGAAAGCCCCGTAAGCGAAAGGAAAGATGACATGGCGGTATCCAGAGTACATCGAGACACGAGAAACCTTGATGGAATGAGCGGGGACCACCCCGTAAGCCTAAATACTCCTTAGTGACCGATAGCGCATAGTACTGTGAAGGAAAGGTGAAAAGGACCCCGGGAGGGGAGTGAAAGAGAACCTGAAACCCTGTGTTTACAAGCTGTGGAACATCTTTATATGATGAACCGCGTACTTTTTGTAGAACGGTCCGGCGAGTTACGCGTGCCGGCAAGGTTAAGCACTTAAGGTGTGGAGCCGAAGAGAAATCGAGTCTGAACAGGGCGTTCAGTCAGCACGCGTAGACCCGAAACCGGGTGATCTACCCATGTCCAGGTTGAAGTTGCCGTAAAAGGCAATGGAGGACCGAACGCACATCCGTTGAAAAGGGTGGCGATGAGGTGTGGGTAGGGGAGAAATTCCAATCGAACCCGGAGATAGCTGGTTCTCCTCGAAATAGCTTTAGGGCTAGCCTCATTTTAGTCTTATGGAGGTAGAGCACTGAATTTCCGCGGGGGCGTCAAAGCTTACCAAAGAATATCAAACTCCGAATGCCATGTAGATGATGAATGGGAGTCAGACTGCACGAGATAAGTTGGGTGGTCAAAAGGGAAAGAGCCCAGACCTACAGCTAAGGTCCCAAAGTGCGTGTTAAGTGGAAAAGGATGTGGGATTTCAAAGACAACCAGGATGTTGGCTCAGAAGCAGCCATACATTCAAAGAGTGCGTAACAGCTCACTGGTCGAGAGGTCCTGCGCCGAAAATGTCCGGGGCTGAAACACGACACCGAAGCTTAGGAATCACATAGTGATTGGTAGAGGAGCATTCTTAAGACCGACGAAGCTGTACCGGAAGGAGCAGTGGAGGGATAAGAAGAGAGAATGCCGGAATGAGTAGCGAGAGGAAGGTGGGAATCCTTCCGGCCGAATATCTAAGGTTTCCAGAGTAAAGCTGATCTGCTCTGGGTAAGTCGGGGCCTAAGGAGAGGTCGAAAGACGTATCCGATGGACAACAGGTTTAGATTCCTGTACCACATATAAACAGAACTGTGGGGACGCATGTGGAAAGCATAAGCCGGGAATGGAAATACCGGTACAAGCGGAAGAGGTGTCAGGCTGGCAAATCCGCCTGATAAGCCAAAGACGTGATGTGTAGCGAAATAAAAGTAGCGAAGTGTGTGAGCCATGTGCCGAGAAAAGCCGCTATTGTTTTATATGTGCCCGTACCGTAAACCGACACAGGTGGATGAGGAGAGAATCCTAAGGCCGACGGAAGAAGCATTGTTAAGGAACTCGGCAAAATGACCCCGTAACTTCGGGAGAAGGGGTGCCCACTTCAGGGTGGGCCGCAGAGAATAGGCTCAAGCAACTGTTTAGCAAAAACACAGGTCTATGCGAAACCGTAAGGTGAAGTATATGGGCTGACGCCTGCCCGGTGCTGGAAGGTTAAGAGGAGAGGTTAGTCGCAAGATGAAGCTTTGAATTTAAGCCCCAGTAAACGGCGGCCGTAACTATAACGGTCCTAAGGTAGCGAAATTCCTTGTCGGGTAAGTTCCGACCCGCACGAAAGGCGTAATGATTTGAGCACTGTCTCGACAATGCATCCGGTGAAATTGAAGTACCAGTGAAGATGCTGGTTACCCGCGCCAGGACGGAAAGACCCCATGGAGCTTTACTCCAGTTTGGTACTGGGATTCGGTACTGCACGTACAGGATAGGTGGGAGACTGAGAACTTGGGACGCCAGTTTCAAGGGAGTCGCTGTTGGGATACCACCCCTGCAGTATTGGGTTTCTAACCAGCCGCTGTGATCCAGCGGTGGGACAATGCCAGGCGGGGAGTTTGACTGGGGCGGTCGCCTCCGAAAGGGTATCGGAGGCGCTCAAAGGTTCCCTCAGAATGGTCGGAAACCATTTGAAGAGTGCAAAGGCAGAAGGGAGCTTGACTGCGACACCGACGGGTGGAGCAGGTACGAAAGTAGGACTTAGTGATCCGGTGGCATAAAGTGGGATTGCCATCGCTCAACGGATAAAAGCTACCCTGGGGATAACAGGCTTATCACTCCCAAGAGTTCACATCGACGGAGTGGTTTGGCACCTCGATGTCGGCTCATCGCATCCTGGGGCTGTAGCAGGTCCCAAGGGTTGGGCTGTTCGCCCATTAAAGCGGTACGCGAGCTGGGTTCAGAACGTCGTGAGACAGTTCGGTCCCTATCCGGCGCGGGCGGAGGATATTTGAGAGGAGCTGTCCTTAGTACGAGAGGACCGGGATGGACGGACCACTGGTGTATCTGCTGTCGACCAACGGCATGGCAGAGTAGCCAAGTCCGGAAGGGATAAACGCTGAAGGCATCTAAGCGTGAAGCCCCCCTCAAGATGAGATATCCCTCACAAAAGTGAGTAAGATCCCTTGAAGAGTACAAGGTAGATAGGGCAGAGGTGGAAGCACGGTAACGTGTGGAGCTGACTGTTACTAATCGATCGAGGGCTTGACCAAATAATAGCGAACGATGTTCGCATTGGAAGTTGCTTCGCAACTTCACAGATTATGTTATTGATGGTGTTCTGTATGAAGTTTTGAAGGTACTAAAGATAAGACAAAAGACCTATTGATTTTTGTGAAGCTAATAAGTAAAATAATAAATGACGTATCTGATACGTCATTTTATATATAGGGGATTGGTCAAATGGTATGATAGGGGTCTCCAAAACCTTTGGTGGGAGTTCGATTCTCTCATCCCCTGCTTGTAGAAGCCTTGGTTTTCAAGGCTTCTTTTTTTCGTGTTGATTCTTGTTATATGTTTTCTTTTTTCACGCACCATCCAGTTAATATTCTTCACATTTATATATTCCCATACTCAGCAGTTTCAATGTGAGAACGTGATGTGGCAAACGCATATCAGACAAGTTTTTTAAAACCACTTGCGCTTGCGCGGACAGAAGCAGATAAGTTTGTGATGCTTGTTGACTGTAAGAATCTTAATCTGGATAAGTTACCACAGCTTTTACATAGAATTTATGATAAGCAGGATATAAGGATCGATCTGTATGGCAGATGCGGGATTTATTATGTACCGGAAGATATTACATTGCAGGTATCAGATATGTGTGACCGTGCCAAAATTGCAAAAACCTATATCCCGAATCAGTATGTGAAACCATATGCCATATTTAATGAGCAGATGAAAGAGGATTATGAGCAGAGAAGCAGGGCACTTCTTTGTCGTTCTATCCGAATATCTATAATTTACCCTGCTTTTTACTATACTTAGTCTGATTGTTTGTACGGCAGGAAAAGGTAAAATAGTCTTATCGAAAGGGAGGTAATTACAATATGAAAAGGAAAAAACTTGTAAGCATGTTATTGATCACAGCAATGACAGCAACACTTTTCGCCGGATGCGGTGGCAACAGCGGAAATAACGGAAAGACCTCAAATGCAGGATCTTCTGCTGCGGGAACAGAAAGTTCTGCAGATGCAGGAACAGAAAATGGTGATGTGAAAGAGTTTACAGCATTCTTTGCAGTACCGGGATCTGAGATCAATGATGACAATGAGATCCAGCAGATCATTGCAGAAAAAACAGGGGTGAAGGTAAAGGAGACATGGCTTACCGGACAGACAGCAGATGAGGCAGTCGGAACAATGATTGCCGGTGGCGAATATCCGGACTTTATTGAAGGTGGAAGCGGACAGATGCAGTTATATGAAGCAGATGCATTGATTCCACTGGATGATTACATTGAGCAGTATCCAAATATCAAAAACCTTTTCACAGATTTAGAGTGGGAAAAACTTCGTCAGGATGATGGACATATTTACTGGATTCCACAGTTTAGCTGCATTAAAAATGAAGAAAAAGTTTGTACACATAATGATGAGGCATTCTGGATCCAGGCAAGAGTTTTAGAGTGGGCAGGCTACCCGGAAATAAGAACCATGGATCAGTATTTTGATCTGATCGAAGCATATAATGATGCAAATCCTACCATGGAGGATGGAACAGCAAATATTCCTTATACTATTCTCTGCGATGACTGGAGATATTTCTGCTTAGAGAATGCACCACAGTTCCTTGATGGATATCCAAACGATGGAAGCTGTATGGTAGATCCGGATACACTTACAGTACTTGACTACAATACATCTGATACAGCAGTGAAATACTTCAAAAAATTAAATGAGGAGTACAAAAAAGGTATCGTAGACCCGGAATCTTTTACACAGACATATGATGAGTATATCGCAAAACTTTCTACCGGACGTGTTCTTGGTATGATCGATCAGTGGTGGGATTTCGCTTACACAGCAGGTGATGCATTAAAACAGGCAGGCTTAGATAAACAGGGCTGTGATTACATTCCACTTCCGGTCACAATTGATGAGAGTGTGAAAAACCAGTGGCATAACTCAGGCGGAGCTTTCAATGAAGCAACAGGTCTTGCTATCACAACAGGATGTGAAGATCCGGATGCAGCAGCTAAATTTGTCAGTGATCTTTTAGATCAGGATACACATAACCTTCGTTTCTGGGGCGTTGAAGGTGTTGACTATCAGGTAGATGAAAACGGCGAGTTTATCAGAAATGATGATCAGAGAATGCAGGCTTCTGATACAGCATACAAAGCATCACATTTATGCTCATACTCATACTTCCCACAGTACAGTGGAACAAGTGATGACGGAATCAATGCAAACAAACCGGAAGGACAGGCAAACGAATTCTTTGATAGTTTAAATGAAGATGTAAAAAAAGCATTTGAAGCATATGGCGTAGAAACTTATGTAGAGATGCTCGGAACAAATGAGGCTCCTGGTGACTGGTATCCGATGTGGTCTTTCTCAAATAACTTTACGACAAGTACACCGGGTGGTATGGCATGGACAAAGATTGGTGAAGTAAAACATGAACAGCTTCCACAGGTTGTCATGGCAGATGATTTTGACAGTGCATGGGCAGCTTACATGGATGCATATAATGCATGTCAGCCGGAAGATTTCCTTAGTGAATTACAGACAGAACTTGATACAAGAATGGAACAGGCTGCTCAGTTCAAATAAGAGAAGAAATATAATTTAAAAACGGGCAGATGGAAAACATCTGCCCATTTTTTTAAGGGGTGAAGTCATGTCGTTAGCGAGAACAAAATCAAAAGAAAAAATAAAAGAGAACCGGACTAAAATTACATGGAAAGAGATCAAGAGGCAGAAAGTTTTACTGTTCTGGGCTGCGATCCTTGTCATCTATGGAGTGATATTTTATTATCTGCCACTGGCAGGATGGGCAATGGCATTCCAGAATTACAAACCAAAGCTTGGTATCCTCCATTCACAATTTGTCGGATTAGACAAATTTAAAATGTTATTCTCGGATATGACTTTTATCCGGGTAATCAGAAATACACTTGCAATGGGTGTTATTAACCTTGTGGTAACATTTGTGACAGCGATCGCATTTGCAATTTTATTAAATGAGATGGTCACAAAAGGCGGGAAAAAAGTGGTACAGACGATATCTTATCTGCCGCACTTTCTTTCCTGGATCATTGTAACAGGTATTTTACATGATATGCTTTCCGGAACCGGAATCATAAATGAAATGCTTGTAAATTTACATCTGATAGAACAGCCGATCAACTTTTTTGCACATCCGGGATATTTCTGGCCGATCGTTGCATTTGCAAATGTGTGGAAAGAAACAGGATGGAATGCAATTATTTATTTATCAGCGATCACAGCGATCGACCCGTCACTTTATGAAGCAGCAGCGATTGATGGTGCCGGAAGATGGGCGAAAATTAAATATGTTACTCTGCCGGGAATCAAACCAACTATTATTATTTTACTTTTAATGAATGTAGGAAATGTCTTAAATGCAGGATTTGAGATTCAGTATCTGTTAGGAAACGGACTTGTACAGAAAGTATCCCAGACCATTGACATTTATGTATTAAAATGGGGTATCAGTCAGGGAGATTATGCAATCGGTACTGCAGCAGGTATCTTCAAGAGTCTTGTAAGTATTATTCTGATCGTAATTGCAAACCAGATTGCAAAACGAAATGGAGAGGAACAGTTATTCTAGGAGGTTTTGGTCATGGCAAAGACACAAAAAAGAAAGAAAACAAAAAAGATACAGGTATTTCCGATCGTAAATGCGGTCATAATGATCCTGTTTGTGATCATTACCCTGTATCCGGTATTAAATACATTGGCAATTTCATTAAACGATGGAACAGATGCCTTAAGGGGCGGGATTTATCTGTTACCGAGAAAGTTTACATGGAAAAACTATACGACTGTGCTTCAGAAAGATAATCTGATCACCGGAGCTTATATTACAGTCGCAAGAACGATCATCGGTACGGTTCTTGCACTGATCGCAAATGCGATTCTTGCATTTATCGTCAGCAGAAAAAGATTTTTATTCAAAAAAGAAGTATCTCTTTTCTGGGTTATCACCATGTATGTAAATGGTGGACTGATTCCGACCTTCCTTTTATACAAAGGACTTGGACTTACAAACAGTTTTTGGGTTTACGTAATTCCGGGCATGGTAAGTGCATTTAATATGCTTGTCATCCGTACATATATGAATGGTATACCTGACAGTTTAGAGGAATCTGCGCAGTTAGATGGTGCGGGATATACAACGATTTTCTTAAAAATTTATTCTCCGCTGTGTAAACCGGTATATGCGACAGTTGCATTATTTGTTGCAGTCGGGCAGTGGAACTCATGGTTTGATGCAATGTTATATAACCGTATGAGTGATAACTTAACAACGCTTCAGTATGAGTTAATGAAATTATTATCATCCGTAACAAACCAGGGAACCAACGCAGAGGCTATGAAAAATGCAGTAGGAACCGTTACACCAACTTCTGTTCGTGCTGCAGCAACCATTATCACCATGCTTCCTATCATCTGTATTTATCCGTTTTTACAGAAATACTTTGTGACAGGACTTACCCTTGGCGGTGTCAAAGAGTAAAGGACAGAAGATCAGGCTGTGCAGAATTTGTGCCGGAGCACAAACTAAAAATGCCCTGGAAAGCGGCAGGAATGGAGATTAAAATGGCAGGAGCAGTTTTGACAGGAAAATACCGCAATGTTTTTAAAGAGTGCGGATATTCTGAGGATGAGATAACAAAAAGAGTAGAGCAGACATTTGAAACCATTTTTTATGGAAAAGAAGAGGAAAGGTTTTACCATGAAGTGGGAGATGACATGGCTTATATGGAGGATACCGGAAACCATGATGTCCGTACCGAAGGCATGTCCTATGGGATGATGGTCTGCGTACAGATGAATAAAAAGGAAGAATTTGATCGTCTCTGGAAGTGGGTACGCACTTATATGTATATTGAAAACGGACCAAATAAAAATTATTTTGTCTGGTCCTGCGGGTTAGATGGAAGTAAGAATGCAGACGGTCCTGCTCCGGATGGAGAAGAATATTTTGCAATGGCACTGTTTTTTGCGTCTGCACGCTGGGGAGACGGAGAAGGAATTTTTAATTACGGCGCAGAGGCAAAAGCGATATTAAGAGAATGTGTCCACAAAGGGGAAGCATCACATCCGGGAGAGCCAATGTGGGAGCCATCAAACAAACTGATCAAATTTGTGCCGGGATTTGATTTTTCTGATCCATCCTATCATCTGCCGCATTTTTATGAGTTATTTGCAAAAAATGCAGATCCCTGTGACCGGACATTCTGGGAACAGGCAGCGGAGGCAAGCAGAGGTTATCTGCATTTGGCATGCCATCCGAAGACCGGATTGTCTGCCGAGTATGCGGATTATGATGGAAAGCCTCATATTGGGCATCAGGAAATTTTCGGACGTCATGACTGGTATTACAGTGATGCTTACCGTACCATTGCAAATATAGGCATGGATCATCTCTGGTTTGAAAAAGATCCCTGGCAGGTTGAGATCGCAAACAGATTACAGAACTTTTACTGTGCCGAGCAGAAGGAACACTGGGACGGAGTATTTCTGACCGATGGAACAAGATTAGAGGAGAAGGCACTTCATCCGGTTGCCATTGTTGCAGTAAATGCACAGGCATCTTTAGCGGCAGACGGGCCATATGTGAAAGAATGTGTGGATCGTCTGTGGGATACGCCGCTTCGTACCGGAGACAGAAGATATTATGATAATTTCCTTTATATGTTTGCAATGCTCGCACTTTCCGGAAATTACCGGATCTATCAGAAGTGATGTTTTATACAGGAATGGGGATGGAAATGAAAAAACAGGTATATAATCCATATCTGCCATCGTGGGAATATATCCCGGATGGTGAACCATATGTTTTCGGGGACAGAGTTTATGTCTTTGGATCACATGACAGATACAATGGGCATGTGTTCTGCCTGAATGATTATGTGTGCTGGTCTGCGCCGTTAGACAGTCTGGGGGAATGGCACTGTAGTGGAACCATTTACCGGAAAACAGACGATCCTTTGAACAAAGACGGGAAAATGTGTCTGTATGCACCGGATGTGACAAGAGGGGCAGATGGAAGATATTATTTATATTATGTTCTGGATAAGGTATCTGTTGTATCTGTGGCAGTAGCAGAAAAACCGGATGGCCCGTATAAGTTTTATGGGTATGTGCATGATAAAAACGGAAACCGGATCGGGGAGCGCAGTCAGGATGAACCGCAGTTTGATCCGGCTGTACTGACAGAGGGCGATAAAACGTATCTCTATACAGGATTTTGTGCGGCGAATGATGCGTCAAGGCACGGTGCTATGGGAATGGCACTTGGTAAGGATATGCTGACAGTCATAGAAGAACCCCGGATCGTTCTGCCAAATCATGTTTACGGAAAAGGAACCGGATTTGAAGAACATGAATTTTTTGAGGCACCGTCAATCCGGAAAAAGGGAGATTATTACTATCTGATATATTCTTCTGTTGTGATGCATGAACTTTGTTATGCAGTCAGTAAAAATCCTCTGGAAGGTTTTACTTATGGAGGCGTGATCGTCAGCAACTGTGACATTGGCATTACAAATGGAAAACCGGCGGAAAAACCTGTGGCATATGGTGCAAATAATCATGGAAGCATCATAGATATCATGGATCAGTGGTATATTTTTTATCACAGGCATACAAATCATTCCTGGTATTGCAGGCAGGGATGCGCAGAACCGATCGTATTTCAGGGAGAACGTATCTGTCAGGCAGAGATGACATCCTGTGGACTAAACGGAAGTCCCTTAAGAGGAGAAGGGACATATCCGTCTTATATCGCATGCAACCTTTTTACGGACAAAGAAGAAATGTATGTCGGTGGGGAAAAACAGCCGTATATTATGCAGGACGGGTGTGATGGTGATTATGTCCCTGCCTATATTACAAATATGACAGATCATGCAACAGCAGGATTTAAGTATTTTTCCTGTAAAGGAATCAAAAAATTAGGAATCTGTGTCAGAGGATATGCAAGAGGAGAATTTGAGGTCCGGACTGTATGGGATGGTCCTGTCTGTGGAAAGATTCCTGTTGAGTTTACAAATGTGTGGGAAAACTATGAGGCACCTGTGAAAATAGAGGATGGAGTACAGGCACTTTATCTGACATTTCGCGGAGAAGGTACTGCAGATTTAAAATCTTTTACGTTTGACGACAATACATAAGTTATCCTTTACTTTAATATGTAAATTTCCTATAATAAACATTTATAAAAACGAAAAAGGAATTTATATATTATGAAAAAAAGAGTGATAGCAGCACTTTGTGTAGTTGTATGTATGGCAGGTCTGGTACATGTTTCAAAAGGGAGCAGTGTACCGGATAAAAATATAAAACATTTTACCGCTTTTTTTTCGGTAGAAGGAGATACGTTAGAACCAAATAACGAAATCCGGCAGAAGATCGCACAGCTGACAGGTGCAGATTGTGAGGAAATATGGCTTGTCGGGCAGACAAAGGAAAATGCATTGAATGCTTATATAGTGAATGGGGAATATCCGGATTTTATATCAGGAGAGGTCAGTTTATATGAAGCAAATGCATTGATACCATTAGATGAATATTGGGATAAATATCCGAATATCAAAGGATACCTGACTAAGGAACAGTGGGACAGATTCCGGCAGGCAGACGGTCATATTTACTGGATTCCGCAATTTGGAGTATCCCATGGGGAAGATGTGGAGGTAACACATACCGGAGAGGCATTCTGGATACAGACAAGAGTATTGAAATGGGCAGGATATCCGAAGATTCATACCGTAGATGAATATTTTGATCTGATCGAACGCTATGTTGCAGCAAATCCTGCGATGGAGGATGGAACGAAAAATATTCCGTTTACGGTGCTGTGTGATGGATGGAGATATTTCTGTCTGGAAAATGTGCCGCAGTTTCTGGATGGTTATCCGAATGATGGAAGCTGTATTGTTGATCCTGATACGCTGCAGGTAGTGGATTATAATACGACAGATACGGCACAGTGGTACTTTAAAAAGCTGAACGAAGAATTTCATAAAGGGATTCTGGATGCAGAATCTTTTACTGCAACTTATGATGATTATCTGAAAAAGCTGTCTACGGGTGCTGTGTGTGGCATGCCGGATCAGTGGTGGCAGTTTTATTATGCAATCGTGGGTATCTATGACCAGAACGGATTGCGGGATTTAGGGTGTGATTATGTCCCTCTGCCAATTACACGTGAGGAAGGAATCAAAAATAAATGGCATGTGACACGTTCCGCAGAACTTGACAGTTCGACGGGATTATCCATTACAGTATCCTGTCAGGATATTGATGGAGCCATGCAGTTTATCAGTGATCTGATGGAACCGGAGATTGTTAAGTTACGTTTCTGGGGAGAAGAGGGAATTGATTATTCTGTTGATGAGAATGGCATGTTTTATATGAATGAAGAACAGGGAGAGAGACGGAGCGATCAGGAGACTGCAGAAAATCATTTCTGTTCTTATTCTTATTTTCCAAAAGTAGAAGGGCTTCTGCCGGATGGAAAAAATGCATTTTCCATGGAATATCAGTCAGCGGAGTTTTTGAAAAATCAGCCACAGGATGTGAGAGAATGTTTTGAGGCTTATGGGGTTACAAATTATGTTGAGATGCTTGGAACAAATGAAGCGCCTGGCACCTGGTATCCGATGTATTCTTACACAACAGCACTGTCAGTTAATTCACAGGCAGGGCAGATCAGGGAACAGTTAGATGAGGTAAAACATAAATGGCTTCCGCAGGTTATCATGGCAGATGATTTCGATACTGCATGGGAAAATTATATGCAGGAGTATAACGCATGTGATCCGGCTGCATATCTTGAAGATCTGCAGTCAGAGGTAAATAAAAGAGTGGAACAGGATATCTCTGATTAGGAAGCAGAAATGAGGGGTTATGGTAAAAAACGGGGGATTAGAACAGTATCCGGTAGGAAAGGATATGGCGGGGAAAAGAAGACCAGTAACCGTACATGAAGATGGTACGGTTACTTTTTGCATGTATGCACCGAATGCAAAAGAGGTACAGGTTGCAGGTGCAGGCGGTTATTTTTCAAATGAGAAAATTACACTGGAGTCAGATGGAAGGGGAGGATTTTGTAGAACAGTACCTAAGATGCACTGGGCAATGCATTACTATTTCTGGTTTGTGGATGGCGAGCGTGTCTGTAACCCGGATGCAGGAATATCCTATGGCTGTTTTACACCGATTAACACGTTTGAGATACCGGAAGACGGTGTAGATTTTTATTATGCGAAGGAAGTTCCACATGGTACAGTGCATATCTGTAAATATGTATCAGAGGTAAGCAGACATCTGAAGGAATGTTATGTTTATACGCCGTATGGTTATGAACAGGATCTGGATGAAACCTATCCGGTTTTATATCTGCAGCATGGGGTTGGGGAGAATGAGACCGGATGGATCTGGCAGGGAAAAATGAATTATATTATGGATAATCTGATCGCAGAAAAAAAATGCGCACGGATGATTGTTGTTGCAGGCTGTGGTTATGCATTTTATAAAGATGAAAAACCGGTATTTTATCCTGGGGATTTTGACCGGGAACTGATATATAATATAATTCCTTATATAGAAAAACATTTCCGGACGAAAAAAGGCAGAAATAACAGGGCGCTGGCAGGATTGTCATTAGGTTCTGCACAGGCGACTGACAGCATGGCGAAACATATGGAGCTGTTTTCGGCATTAGGAGTTTTTTCCGGTGTTGCGCTTCATGAGATTGAGCGGATCTGTCAGAATGAGCATCAGCTGGAAGAAGTATTTTTATCCTGCGGCAGTGAAGAAAAAGAAATCAGACACGGTATGGATGAGATGCAAAAAAAGTTGATCCAGGCAGGAAAACCTTGCAAAACTTTTGTTTATGAGGGTTATCATGAATGGCATGTCTGGAGAAAAAGTCTATATGATTTTGTGCAGCTGCTTTTCCGGTGGGATTCCTCTGAGATGGCAGATATTGCATGTATGGAAGATGTAAAAGTGGAAGATACACAGTTGAAGATCCAGACGAAAGAAGAACAGATGCTTTTCTTTGATCCGGTGTATCGTCAGATTCAGTTTGAAACAGATAAAGATGGAAAACCGGCAGGAGTATACCCGGATGTTTTGCACGGTGTCGTTGTTTTAGAACCGGGGATGGCAGAATTTAATTTTTATGCACCGGAGGCGTCAAAGGTGACCGTAAAGGTAGATGGCTGCGAGGAGCAGGCATTAGAGCGGTCGCAAAAGAAAGAAGGATATTGGACAAAAGTAGTGAAAAATATCACAGGTGGATATCACAGAGTATGGTTTTCTGTAAATGGAACAGCAGTTCTGAATCCGGATGCACCGGTGGGGTATGAGGATGGAACAGCGGTAAATTATCTGGAAATGGAAGAGACGGATTTTTCACTGGCAGAACTGGCAGATGTGCCGCATGGGCAGATACACATCCACTATTTTTATCATAAGGAAGCAGACAGAGTTGATATGATCTATACTTACACATCTGCAGGGGATTCTAAAACAGTGCAGAACCGGGAAAATGTCATCCTGTTAAAGGCACTTATGGATGAGACGGCATCCTGTTTTCTGCATCAGGGAAAGGCAGCCAATATAGCTGACCGCATCAGCACAGAAAAAGACGGAGTAAAGCAGCTATTAATTATGGTGAATGAAGATGCATCAAAGGAGCAGATAAATGAAGTCTTAAATAAGTATGGTGTCTGCGAAGAAATGAAAGTAATAGAGCGGATGAAAGGGGAAAACTGGACTGCTTTCAGACACCGGCTGGCAGTGTTTATGGAGAGATAAAATGAGACTGATCGTAGAACAGAGTGCTTATTCAGGTGTCATTAAGATCGCAGAAAAAGTAGCGAAGGATGCAGAACTTGTGACTGGAAGAAAAACGAAATATCTGGCAGCAGAAAATATCACAGAAGATATGTTACGGGTGCCGGATGAATTAACAGTTGTGGCAGCAACGATAGGCAAAAGCGCAGTTCTGGAAAAAGAAGAGATAAGACGAAGGATTCCACTTGATCAAATAGAAGGGAAAAGAGAATGTTACTGTTTTGCATTTCCAGAGAAAAAAGACAGTGAAAATCCACATCTTTTAGTGATCGCAGGCAGTGACAAGCGGGGAACGATATATGGTTTGTTTCACCTTTCCGAGCAGATGGGAGTTTCTCCATTTGTTGACTGGTGTGGGATAAAACCCTGCCATAGAGACAAAATTATTCTTGCGTGGGATATGGAGTGTGTTTCAAAAGAACCGTCAGTAGAATACCGGGGATTTTTTATCAATGATGAGTGGCCTGCGTTCGGAAACTGGTGTATGCATCATTTTGGCGGTTTTGGTGCAGATATGTATGAGCATATTTTTGAGCTGCTTCTTCGTCTGAAAGGCAATTATCTGTGGCCGGCGATGTGGAGTGCAAGATTTGAGGATGACGGACCTGGCCTTAAGAATGCCATTTTAGCAGATGAATATGGCATTATTATGGGAATGTCACACCATGAGCCCTGTTTAAGACAGGGAGAAGAGTATAAATATCTCCGCGGGAAAGGTTCTGTTTATGGTGATGCATGGAATTTTCGGACAAACAGGGATGGAATTATACGGTTCTGGGAGGACGGATTAAAACGGAGCGGACAGTTTGAAAATGTCATAACTGTGGGAATGCGTGGAGAGGCTGACACGGCAATCCTTGGAGAGAATGCTGCGGTTGCGGATAATATTGCGCTGTTACGGGAGGTTCTTAGGGTACAGAATCAACTGATCCGGGAAAATGTAAATAAGGATTTAGAAAAAGTACCGCGGATGCTTGCACTTTATAAAGAGGTGGAGGAGTTCTTTTACGGAACAGAAGATACGGCGGGACTTTTAAAGGAACCGGAACTGGAAGATATTATTTTGATGCTCTGTGACGATAATTATGGAAATTTAAGAACGCTTCCAACAGAAGAGATGAGGAAACATAAGGGCGGATATGGGATGTATTATCATCTGGATTATCATGGGTGGCCGGTTTCCTATGAATGGATCAACAGTTCCTATCTTCCTAAAATATGGGAACAGATGAGTATGGCGTATGATTTTGGTGTCAGGAGATTATGGATGGTCAATGTCGGTGATATTGCAACGCAGGAACTTCCATTGTCTTTTCTTATGGATATGGCTTATGATTTTGAGCGCTTTGGAAGCAGGGCGGTAAATTGTGTGCAGGAGTATGTCAGGCAGTGGGTTAGAAGATCTTTTGGCAGTTTTTCAGAAGAAATCAGACAGAAAATTGCAGAGATATTAAACGGATATACCAAAGTGATTCACAGGCGCAGACCAGAAGCATTGGGAGCGGATACCTATCATCCGGTCAATGAGGAGGAGAGTGAACGGATTCTGTCAGAGGCAGATGATATCATAAAAAAAGCAGAAGGAGTCCGTACAAAATTAAAGTGTGAGTCTGCAGATAATCAGGCAGCGTTTGCAGCACTTATTTATTATCCCGCTGTTGCGACAATGAATCTGGTGAAGATGCAGGTCTTTACCGGGTTAAATCATTATTATGCCGGAATCGGGGCGGCAATTGCAAATGATTATGGGAAAGAGGCAGCAGCGTGTTTTTCCTGCGACAGGAAACTTACCGAATGGTATCACCAGTTAGACGGGCAGAGATGGTATGGTATGGGAGCCTCACAGCATATCGGGTTTACGCACTGGAATGAGGATGAATGTCAGAATCCGGTTATCATGCAGGTCTTATTACTGGATAAACCATCGGTGATAGTAGCAGTGAATGGTACAAGCCAGCATGCCGAAGGAAGCATGTGGTTAGATAACAGAATGATACTGGAGAATTTCCGGAATCCGGAATGTATGGAGGCATATGTTACCGTTTATGGCAGGAGTAAGACAGAGAGCCATTTTTCTGTTAAGGAAAAAACGGACTGGATCAAAACAGATGTCACAGAAGGCAGTGTGGATGGGATTTTACACAAAAAACAGACAATTAAAATAACGATTGACGAGGGCAGTTTCCTTCAGGACAAAGAAAATGTAAGTGGAACACTTGTGATAGAAACTCCGGCGGGGCAGTGTGAGATAGAAATTCCGGTAAACAGAAAAAAATATTTGTCTGCAAAAAATGTTTTTGAAGATACGGCGGGATATATTTCTATTGAGGCAGAACATTTTTATGATGCAAAACCTGGTGCATGGATCAAAAATCCGGATGGAGAGAGTGGATTTGGCATTTTGCAGGGATATGGAAAAACATTGTCAGCCGTTAAATATTTTCCTTCGACGGCATATTTTTCATTGGATGAAAACGCACCTTATCTGGAGTATCGTTTTATGTTAAGAGAGGGCGGTACATATGAGATAGAATTTTATCTGCAGCCGTCAAATCCGGTGACAAGGGATAATGAGATCCTCTATGGTGTGCAGATGAATGAAGCAGAAACTGTGATTTATAATGAAGTAGACAGGGACTACCGTATCGGGGACAGGGAGGAAGCCTGGTCAAAGGGAGTATTAGAACAGATCCGGAAGCAATGTGCAGAGGTTGTCTGCCAGAAAGGGGAAAATGCTTTGCGTATTTATCCACTGACACCCGGATTTGTATTGGAAAAGTTTGTGATTTATCCGAAGGGATACAGGATCAGAGAAAGTTACTTAGGACCGGCGGAAACATTTCATACGTGAACATGTTTAATTGTAAAATGTGAAATAAATGCGGTGCTTTTATATACTTTATCGGGTAGAAAAAGGAGCAGGGACTGCTACAATAAAAGAAAACGATAAAGATAAAGAGAGGGTATTGATATGAGAGGACCGGCAGCACCGAAAGATCCGGAAAAGGCAAGACCATATTTTTATATTATAAAAGAAAAAGATATTTTTGGATCAAGACAGGAAGACGGAACAGGGATACAGTTTATTTATGAGAATGATGGACGTCTGATCAACAGTGCGCAGATTGTTGGAAATATCACAGATGAAAAAATATTAAAACTGCTGGGGACAGTGGACGGGTTTGCAGAGCTTGTTCACAGTATCGGGATATCCGTGGAAACGGATGATCCAAATGACTCCGTCAATTTTATTTTCCAGATGTATGGAAAAAAAGATTTATATGGCGGCGGAACAAATCTTAAGGCAGAAGTAACCTGTGACGGAATGGAACATAAGATCTATCTGGCAGATGAAAAGTGGACAAAAGATGATGATGTTCCGGGACAGATCAAAGTAGTGTTTCAGACACCGGAGCAGATGGGAAAGCTCAGTGTCCGTTTTTATTTAAATGATGGATATGATGCACCGCCTGAGATCAAAGATGAGGCGGTGGATGCCGGTTCGGAAGCGTATTGTGAGATGATCAGTCATTCTTTAATGAATCTTGGAAATACATACCGTATCCGGAAGGCGATTGAAAAATCCAGGGCAGGAAAAGAGGTAACACTTGCTTATATCGGAGGATCTATTACACAGGGGGCAGGTGCAACGCCGATCAATACAGAATGTTATGCATATAAATCTTATCAGTTATTTCAAAAACGTTTTGCTGTATTGGATAATGTAAAATTTATCAAAGCAGGTGTGGGAGGAACACCATCCGAGCTTGGAATGATACGGTTTGACCGGGATGTATTGAGAAATGGAGAAAAACCGGATATTGTAGTCATCGAGTTTGCAGTCAATGATGAGGGGGATGAAACGAAAGGAAACTGTTATGAAAGTCTTGTTCGGAAGGTATTAAATCTTCCGTGGAAACCGGCAGTCGTGCTTTTATTCTCTGTATTTGCAAATGACTGGAATCTTCAGGAGAGGCTGCGGCCGGTAGGAGAACGCTATGATCTGCCGATGGTAAGTATCATGGATGCAGTAACGCCACAGTTTACAAAGAAGAAGGAAGAGGGAAAAGTACTTTCGAAAAATCAGTTTTTTTATGATATGTTTCACCCAGATAATATTGGACATACCATTATGGCAGATTGTCTGCAGTATCTGTTTGAACGCTGTGAAGCGGCAGAACATGCGCGTCTGGATACATTTACCAAGGGGATGACGGAGGAAGAAATTTTAGAGCAGCAGCTTTTCGAAGGTACTGCGATCGGTGCAGATTTTGAACAGGTAAAACTGCTCGATAAGAGGGATACATATTCTTATGCTGACATTTCAGAAGGTGGTTTTGTCTGGACAGATACCAAGCTTCAGAGTGTGGAAATGGATACCGATCTTACATTAACGCCGGAATTTCCATATAACTGGATGTACGACGGAACAAAAAGCAAAGAAAACTGGTTTGAAATGACGATCCGGTGCCGGTCGTTGCTTCTGGTATTTAAGGATTCCGGAGAAGTCAATGTCGGAAAGGCAAAAGTATATGTAGATGGTGATTACTGTCTTACCGCAGATCCCCATATCAATAACTGGCAGCATTGTAATGCGGTGATACTTTTTGTGGAGAAGGAAAGAAAAGAACACAAAATCCGGATTGAGATCGCAGAGGAAGATCTGGAAAAACAGTTTACGATACTGGGATTTGGATTTGTGGAATAAGCACGGACAAAAGGTGCGCAAAAGACAGCGCAGGAATGGAGAATGACATGGTAACAGTAAAAAACCCGATTTTATGTGGATTTTATCCTGATCCTTCTATATGCAGGGCGGGGGAGGATTATTATATTGTAAATTCAAGTTTTGTTTATGGACCGGGAGTTCCGGTTTTTCATAGCAGGGATCTTGCACACTGGGAACAGATCGGTAATATTTTAGACAGAAAAGAGCAGCTTCCGGTAAAAGGAAGTGAAATTTCAGAAGGAATTTATGCACCAACGATAAGGTATTATAATGGAACATTTTATATGATAACAACGAATGTCAGCTATGGGGGCAATTTTATTGTGACTGCCAAAAACCCGGCAGGCCCGTGGTCAGATCCATATTATCTTGGAGAGGAAGCACCGGGTATCGATCCGAGCCTGTTCTTTGATGATGATGGAAAATGTTATTATTGCGGAACAAGACCGAACCCGGAAGGTGTCCGGTATAATGGGGACTGGGAAATCTGGGTGCAGGAGCTTGATCTTAACACCATGAAACTTGTAGGCGAAAGCATGGCGATCTGGAAAGGTGCGGTAAAGGATGTGATCTGGCCGGAGGGACCACACCTTTATAAAATAGACGGATATTATTATCTGATGCATGCAGAAGGAGGGACAGGTCCGGAACACAGTATCAGTATTGCAAGAAGTAAGAAGCTGTTCCAATGGTTTGAGGGATGTCCGAGAAACCCGATTTTTACACACCGTAATCTTGGAATGGATTATCCGGTTGTTTATGCAGGTCATGGCGATCTGGTGGATGATGGTCATGGAAACTGGTATGTTGTCATGCTTGCATCAAGGCCATGTGAAAGACACAGCAGCATGGGAAGAGAGACATTCCTTGCAAAAGTGACATGGGAAAACGGATGGCCGGTCATTGCAGAGGGAGTCGGACATCTTGAGGAAGAACTTGAAATCCCAATGGAAGAATGCAGGCTGACAGAGGAGGTTGGTGCTTCTGATTATATCCAGTTCTGGGATGCAAAGTTAGACAAGCGGCTGGTAAGTATTGAGAGTTTAAATGGGGAGACTTATTCCCTGACAGAGCGTGCTGGCATGTTGAGACTCTATAACAGAAAGGAACGTATTGCAGATAAGAACAATTGTGCTTATTTTGGAATACGGCAGAAAAGTTATCAGTTCTATGCCGAGACCGGGGTAGAGTTTGAGCCGGTGCAGGAGAAAGAAACTGCAGGTATGGTATTGTATCAGAATCATGCAAACCATCTTCGTATGGAGATCATGAGGAGAGATGGAAGAAAATGTTTTGCAGTGACATCCTGTATACAGGGAGAGGAAAAGATCATTTCTGTGACACCGATGGATGGTAATGAAAAGATAACCAGAATCCGTATTTTGTGTGACAGGCAGAAAGCATGTGTATGGATTCAGACAGGAGAAGAATGGATTTTGTGTGCGAAAGATATCAGCCTTCTTCCGTATACAACCGAGGAAGCCGGAGGGTTTGTAGGCTGTACGATCGGTATGTATGCATCTGCAAACGGAGTGGAAAGTCAGAATCATGCAGATTTTGGCTGGTTTCTTCAGAAAGCACTATAAAATGTCATTGCAGGGAATAAAAATATTGCGTATAATAGATATATACGTTGAGAGCAGGCAAAAAAGTGTCTGCTCTCTTTCGGTTATGTGAAAGACAGCGCAGGAATGGGTATTTTTATGGAAAAATTATTGAATCGGATAGATCATTATATGAATAATCTTACGATCAAAAAGAAATTTTATATATTTTATATTTTATGTGTTCTGATTCCATTGATCATTACGGATAGTGTAGTCATTTTTATGGTCGGTAAATTTGACAGGGAACGCAAAGTGCATGAGATGGCAAATATCGCAAATGCGGTAGAATACAGTATCAGCAGTATGGCTGGAAATGTACGGGAGATCGCAAACAGTATCTATACAAATAAGGACTTTAATAATTTTCTGTCGAAAAAATATTCGGATTCTGCGGAATATGTTTCGGCTTATCAGCAGTTTTTTGGTAATACATTGTTAGAAAATGCATTAGGAATGAACAATATGGTTTTTACATTGTATACGGACAATGATACCATTGTAAATGGCGGACGTGTAAACAGCCTGAAAAAAATAAAAGGGACACAGGGGTACCAGCTCTTAAAGGATAGTGGAAAAAGCAAGGGAATCTTTTTTGTCTATGATGACAGCAGCTCGAAGATGACAAAAGAAAGAAGGATCATCTATCTGCAGAAGATGGATTTTTATGATGCTGGTACGGAAAAATATCTGAAAATTGAATTTGATTATAATAGTATGATACGAATACTCAGAAACATGAATTATGATAATGAGGTTTTGGTATGTGAGGGTGACCGGATTGTTCTTTCTAATGGCAATTATGGAAGTTATGGAAATGAATTTCAGAGTATAGAGGGAAATACGAAAGATGCATATAAACATTCATTCAGTTTTTATGGGACAGAGTTGCAGATTTATGTAAAAAAAGCAGAGAATGGATTTTGGAACGGCATTAAAAATGAAATGCCAATATTGCTGCTTCTTGTTATGATAAATGCTCTTTTTCCATTTTGTTTTGTACAGATTTTTAACCGGTCATTTACGAAGAGGATCACAGAACTCAGCAGGGTATTTAAGTCCGTGGACAGTGATCATCTGATCCCGATGTATTATGAGGGTGGAAAAGATGAGATCAGCAGCATGATACGGAATTATAACCGCATGGTAGACAGGACGAATGAACTGATCCAGACAGTATATAAAAATAAGATCCGGGAACAGGAAATGTTAGTAGGACAGAAAAATGCAGAGCTTTTAGCCCTGCACAGCCAGATCAATCCACATTTTCTGTTTAATGTTCTTGAGAGTATCCGAATGCACAGTATTCTGAAAAATGAAAATGAGACAGCAGATATGGTGGCAAAACTTGCCATCATGCAGAGACAGTATGTGGAATGGGGAAATGATTCCGTAAGCATTACAGATGAAATCGAATTTGTAAAAGCATATCTGGCTCTTCAGAAATACCGGTTTGGGGACAGATTAAATTACAGCATTGATGTGGAGGAAGGGTGTGATACATACAGGATTCCTAAATTAACGATTGTAACATTTGTTGAAAATGCCTGTGTACATGGGATTGAGGGTAAAGCATCGCCGGGATGGATATTTGTGAGAATAAACAGACAGGATGAAAAACTTTACATTGAAATTGAGGATACGGGAACCGGAATGGAAGAGGAGAAAATTTTAGAACTGGAGAAGAAAATGAATAGTGCCAATATTGAAATGTTAAAGAGCAATGGAAGAGTTGGAATCTTAAATGCCTGTGTCCGTCTTAAACTGGTTACAGAAAATCAGGTAGAGTTTCAATTAGACGGAGAAGAAGGTGTGGGAACTACGGTTCTGATACAGATACCATTGCAGTATGTATAGGGGGGATTAGGGAAATGTTAAAGGTTTTACTGGTTGATGATGAGCCCTTCATTTTAGAGGGACTGAAGCATCTGATTGATTGGGAACAGGAAGGATTTGAGATTGCAGGGACGGCTGCAAATGGACTTGAGGCATTGGAGTTTTTACAGAAGAAAAAAGCAGATCTGATCATTGCAGATATCAAGATGCCGCAGATGACGGGATTAGAGCTTTTAGAGAAAATCCGTAAAGAATCAATTTCTGATGCATGTTTTGTGGTTTTAAGCGGATATGCGGAATTTGGATTTGCACAGCAGGCAATGCAGCATGGGTGCACAGATTATATTTTAAAACCGGTAGACAGAGAGATCCTGTTAAAGATGTTAAACAAGGTGATGGCTTTAAGCAGTCAGGAGAAGTCGGACATTGAAAAGAATAAAAAAATGAAACAGGCATATCTGGCAAGACATATTATTTCACTTGTCCAGGGAAAATTTGACCAGCTTAATCTTGAATATGTCCGTGAGCATATGGAATGTACGAAAGGCGTACGTTATGTGGAAATCCAGATGGAAGAGATTTTTGATGAAGAAAAAACGTCCGATCAGGAAATGAGGGTAGCACAGAGAAAACTTTACCATCTGTGTATGGAATATTTAAAGGAAGATGCCGATTTATGCGTGTTTGATGTATCGGTAAATGAAAAAATCTATGATGTTTGTTTTTTATATTTTGACCGTGTTGCAAAGAAAGCAGGGATGTCAGAACAGGATTATTTAGAACATTTCCGTGAGTATCTGGAAAATAATATGAATCAGCCGGTCATTATGTTAGTCGGGAAAAAAGTACAGGACATCAGTAATATAGCAAGGTCATATGGCAATACCTGTATGCTTCGTTCTTTTCAGGGATTCCGGAGTAAAAAACAGATTTACTATTATGAAGAGGAAGTTCAGGTATCGCCGGATGGTATTGTTTTATGTAAGGAAAGTTTAGATGGGCTGTTAAAAATGATCGAGCAGAACAATCATGTCGGAATCCGCAGTGCGGTGGAATATTTCTATGAAGAAATGGGAAAAAGGGGAATCTGCGGTGAGACAATGACGTTGAATATCAATTATCTTCTGTTCCAGCTGATCCATCTTGCCTGTGAGCAGGATGATGATGTGAATCAGGAAAAAATCTTAAGGCTGATCAGTGAAAGCAGCTTTGAGACCGGGGTAAAGAGAGGAAGTAAGGCACACCTGACACGTTTTGCCTGTGAATATGCAGACTATCTTTCACAGCTTCGGAAAAATGTTTCCAGAGGTGTCTTAAGTATGGTAGAAAAAGAAGTGAAAGAAAATTTTGCATCAAATATCACGTTAAAAAGTCTGAGTGAAAAATATTATGTCAACAGTGCATATTTAGGACAGCTGTTTCGAAAAAAATACGGACAGTCATTCAAAGACTACCTAAATAATTACCGAATGGAACAGGCAGCAGACTATTTGCTTCATACAGATAAGAAGATCGCACAGATCGCAGAAGATGTGGGTTATCGTGACCTGGATTATTTTGTAAACCGTTTTATACAGGTAAAGGGCTGTACACCGGCAAAATTCCGGAAGAACATGTTACAAAATTAAAATAGCAGAAGTACAAAAAAGGCACTGGAAGCATCTAAGCTCCAATGCCTTTTTATATTTTAGAAAAATCCTAGAAATCTGTTAAATCAGCAGCTCTTCTCTCTAAGAAAGCAGTCATGCCTTCTTTTTTGTCGTGGGTAGAGCAGGTTACGCCGAATAAGTTTGCTTCCATCTCAACAGCGTTCTTGATGTCCATATCATAACCGTTGTTGATAGCTGCTTTTGCAACGGAAACAGCATAGCTTCCTTTGGAGATGATTTTCTTTGCCATAGCTTTTGCTGTGTTCATTAACTCTTCCGGAGCAACTACTTTATTTACAAGACCGATGCGGTAAGCTTCTGCTGCATCAACGGAATCACAGGTAAAGATCATCTCTTTTGCGCGTCCCATGCCTACTAAACGGGCAAGTCTCTGTGTACCGCCGAATCCAGGAATGATTCCAAGACCTGTTTCTGGCTGTGCGAAAGTAGCGTTGTCAGATGCGATACGGATATCACATGCCATGGAAATCTCACATCCACCGCCAAGTGCAAAACCATTTACAGCTGCGATCGTTACCTGACGCATGTTCATTAATTTGAAGAATGGTACGGAAGCTCTCATACCGAAAGCTCTTGCCTCTGCTGCAGTAAAGTTTACCATCTCAGAAATATCAGCGCCTGCTACGAAAGATTTGAATTCGTTGCCTTTCTTGTCAGGACCACCTGTTAAGATTACAACTTTGATGTCGTCTCTTGCCTCGATCTCAGTTAAGGCTGTGTTTAACTCGTCTAAAGTCTCGCTGTTTAATGCGTTTAATGCTGCTGGTCTTGAAATTGTAAGAACTGCAATCTCCTCAGCAACTTCCAGTTTTAAATTGTTAAAATCGCTCATCGTTTGGAACCCTCCTGAATAGTTTGATAAAAAATTAACAATATACGTTATTAATAGCGTACAGCTTTTCCTAGAATTTGTCAATAGATTATGGGAAAAATTCACTATAAATTCGGTAGAAAAAGTGCTATGATAGGTGGTATGATATTTTGACAAAGATACAGAAAAGAGGAAAAACCATGGGCACAAGCAAATCATACTTATCTAAGGTAGTAAAGGAGATGCCGGATTCAGGGATCAAGGACTTTTTTGATATTGCAAATACGATGGAGGGAGCATTGTCACTTGGTGTCGGCGAGCCGGATTTTCCGACACCGGAACATGTCAGGGAGGCAGCGATCGCTTCTATAAAAAGGGGAGAGACAAAATATACGGACAACCGTGGCACCGTAGAGCTTCGTGCGGCAGCTGCAGAGTATCTGGAAAAGTTCGGACTTCATTACGACAGGGAAGATGAGATATTGATCACAATGGGGGCAAGCGAAGGAATAGACTTGGCACTTCGTGCACTGGTAGATCCGGGGGATGAAGTACTGGTTGTGGAGCCTTGTTATGTTTCCTACATTCCGTGTGTAGAATTATGTGGAGGTGTTCCGGTTTCAATTCCATTAAAAGCAGAAAATAAATTCCGTCTGACAAAAGAAGAACTGGAAGAAAAGATCACAGATAAAACAAAGGTTCTGCTGATCTCATTTCCGAACAATCCTACCGGAGCGATCATGGAAAAAGAAGATTTAGAGGCGATCCGTGAGGTTGTGATCGCACATGATATTTTTGTGATCACTGACGAAATTTATGCAGAGCTGACTTACGGCAAAAAGCATGCGTCGATTGCAGCACTGCCGGATATGTATGAACGCTGTGTGGTATTAAATGGTTTTTCAAAGGCATTTGCAATGACAGGATGGCGCATGGGTATCGCAGCAGGTCCGGCGGAAGTCATTTTCCATATGAATAAGATCCATCAGTTTACAACCATGTCTGCAGGAACGACTTCACAGGTGGCAGCCCTTGAAGCACTGACAAGTCCGGTTCGTGACGAAGAGATTGAAGTCATGCGGAAGGAATATGATGAGAGGCGAAAGATCATGGTGGACGGATTTCAGAACATGGGACTTGATGTGACAGAGCCGGAAGGTGCATTTTATGTATTTCCATCGGTGAAAAAGACAGGACTTACCAGTATGGAATTTTGTAACCGTCTGTTACAGGAGCAGAAAGTAGCAGTCATTCCGGGGGATGCATTTGGAAATTGTGCAAAGGGTTATATCCGCTGTTCTTATGCTTATTCCAAAGACATTATCCGGCAGTGTTTGGATAAGATCGCAGTATTTGTCAGCCGGTTTGACTTAAAGTAAAGTGCTGAACTGTGTAAAAATGAGCACAGAAATGAAGAATATTATAAAAGAAAGTTTGAGAGATACATGTTAAAAGATTACGACTTAAAGCAACTGGTATCCCCATTATTAAAGTGGTTTTTAAGCCATGCCCGCATACTGCCGTGGCGTGAAGAACCGACGCCATACAGGGTGTGGGTTTCAGAGATCATGCTCCAGCAGACAAGAGTGGAGGCAGTAAAATCATATTTTGAACGTTTTACGAAGGCATTGCCGGATGCAGGTGCACTTTCTGTCTGCCCGGAGGATGAACTTTTAAAACTTTGGGAGGGATTAGGGTATTATAACCGTGTCCGGAATATGCAGAAAGCTGCTGTGGAAGTCGTGGAAAACTATGGTGGACAACTTCCGGCAGATTATGAAAAACTGTTGAAACTGAAAGGAATCGGTCATTATACAGCAGGTGCGGTTGCGTCTATTGCATATGGAATCCCGGTTCCGGCAGTCGATGGGAATGTGCTTCGTGTTTTAACACGCGTTTCGGCAGATGATACGGATATTATGAAACAGTCTTTCCGGAGTGAGATGGAAGCATTGCTGGAAGAACTGATGCATGGGACTGGTGACAGAAATGAGAAAAATGTATTCCCATGGATGGAGGATGCAGAGAATCTGAAGGCACAGGTATATCACGGAAACCTTGCCGGTGCGTTTAATCAGGCACTTATGGAACTTGGAGCAACTGTCTGCGTGCCAAACGGTGCGCCGTTATGTGAAGAATGTCCGTGGGAAAAACTGTGTGAGGCAAAAAAACAGGGACTGATAGAACAGATACCGGTCAAGAGCAAAGCGAAGCCACGCAGGATCGAAGAAAAGACGGTTTTGATCTTAAGGGATGATCAAAAGGTTGCGATACGGAAAAGACCTGGAAAGGGACTTTTGGCAGGACTGTATGAACTTCCAAATGTTGAGGGAAATCTGGGTCAGGAGGAAGTACTTTCTCTGGTAAAAGAGCTGGGATATGCACCGATCCGTATTCAGCCGTTGGGGGATGCAAAACATATTTTTTCCCATATAGAATGGCATATGACAGGATATGCGGTCCGTGTGGAGGAACCGGAAATGCAGCCACAGGTGCAGAGCGAAAAAATTGGTACAGACGGATTATTATTTGTGGATGCAGAAGATGCGAAAGAAAAATACGCCATACCATCTGCATTTGCTGCTTATGCAAAGTATATGAATATTTTGCTTGGAAATGAAAAGAACAGATAAAAAAGAGGGAGCCGGTGCAACAGCACCGGCTATTCATTATGAAAAAGAGTGTGTATGGAAAGTGAAGTGATTCACTATTTGCTGGGAGGAACCTTGCTTATCTGATAAGCAAGGCTGCCTGACTTACATCAGGTATGAAAAAAAGTTCTATGAAAAATTTTAACTTGTTGCCTTAACTTTGAGTTTAGTATACCGGGGAATTGTGACCGTCGTATGCCTTGTTTGTGAGAAATATGTAAATAAAATATGAACAACTACGGAATATGGTAAGAATTAAGAATATCTAAAGAAAAAATTGATTGGTTTGCAGTGGGAAAATGTGTATAATAAAGTGGCTATGATGTTATGAAAATCGGAAAACAAGAAGGAAAATCGTGCCCAGTTTGCTGGGCATGCTTGCCAGGGACTCGCATTTTCCTTCGGAAAACAAGGAGGATTTTATGTACGATTGTATCGTGATCGGCGCAGGAATTGCAGGTGCTGTCAGTGCGAGAAAACTTGCGGAAGAAGCCGGAAAGAAAGTGCTGGTTTTGGAGAGACGCAGTCATATCGGAGGCAACTGTTATGATGAGCCGGATGCACATGGAATATTAATACATAATTACGGACCACATATTTTTCATACAGGAATTGAGGAAGTGTATCAGTATCTGTCAAGATTTACGGACTGGTATGCATTTGGGCATGAGGTGGTAGCAAAGGTTGGAGATCGTCTGATCCCAGTTCCATTTAATTTAAATACACTTCATATGGTATATGATAAGGAAAAAGCGGATGCCTTAGAGCAGAAACTGATCGCTGCATACGGTGAGGGAAGCCGTGTACCGATCATGAAATTACGTGAAAATGATGATCCTGATATTCGTGAGATCGCACAGTTTGTATATGAAAATGTATTTTTAAAATATACAATGAAGCAGTGGGGACAAAAACCGGAGGATATCAGTCCGGAAGTAACAGGACGAGTTCCTGTGCTGGTTTCCTATGATAACCGTTATTTCCAGGATAAATATCAGGGAGTACCCAAAGAAGGATTTACACCGATGTTTGAGCGTATGTTAGATCATGAGAATATCACGGTTGAGACAGGTGTTGACTGCAAAGAACGGCTACATTTTGAGGAAGATCAGATTTATTTTGATGGAAGACCGTTTGATGGGGATGTTATTTATACAGGTGCACTGGA
Source organism: Roseburia sp. OF03-24 (assembly GCF_003463035.1). NCBI lineage: Bacteria > Bacillati > Bacillota > Clostridia > Lachnospirales > Lachnospiraceae > Roseburia > Roseburia sp. OF03-24. The sequence goes on from NZ_QSCK01000027.1 coordinate 28,319, forward strand.
TGAATTGTTTGGCTGTCAGTTTGGAAGACTTCCGTACCGTTCCTTAAGATTCGATTTTGAACATTATAATGAAGAATCTTATCAGGGACACAGTGTGGTCAACTATACGGTCAGCGAAGATTTTACGAGAATTACAGAGTTTAAATATCTGACCGGACAAAAAGACACGGATGGAACCACGATCGTGAAGGAGTATCCGTTTGCTTATACAGGAGCGGAAGGAGAAATTCCTTACTATGCGATCTTAGAACCGAAAAACCAGGAACTGTATGAAAAATATCATGCACTTGCTGGCAGACTGCCGCATTTTTATCTGCTCGGACGACTGGCAGAATACAAATACTATAATATCGATGCGATGACGAAAAAAGCGATGGAACTTGCCGATGCGATCATGGCAGAAAATACAAAAAACTGATCGGAGGATTTATATATGAAATTACTGACATTTGCGATTCCATGTTATAACTCACAGGATTATATGGAAAACTGTATCAAATCACTGCTTCCGGGAGGTGATGATGTTGAGATACTGATCATTGATGATGGATCAAAAGACAGTACCGGAGACATTGCAGACGCTTATGAGAAAAAATATCCGGGGATCATCCGGGCGATTCATCAGGTAAATGGAGGACATGGGGAAGCAGTTAATGCAGGCATCCGCAATGCGACAGGACTTTATTTTAAAGTGGTAGACAGCGATGACTGGGTAGATGGGGAGGCTTATAAGAAGATTTTAGATAAACTTCGTGAGCTGACCGGCGGCAATCAGACGCTTGATATGTTTATTGCCAATTATGTCTATGAAAAAGAAGGTGTACGCCATAAAAAGGTAATGCATTACACAAACCTGCCGAAAGACCAGATTTTTACATGGAATGATGTGTCACGCTTCCGGAAAGGCCAGTATATCCTGATGCATTCTGTGATTTACCGTACAAAACTGCTGCGTGAATGTGGATTAGAACTGCCGAAACATACATTTTATGTGGATAATATTTATGTGTACAAACCATTACCAAGTGTAAAAACACTGTATTATATGGATGTAGATTTTTACCGTTACTTTATTGGCAGGGAAGATCAGTCGGTCAATGAGAAAGTGATGATCAGCCGTATCGACCAGCAGATCAAGGTAAATAAGATTATGGTAGATGAATTTGATCTCTGGAAGATTCCAAACCGAAAACTGCGTCATTACATGTTTAATTATCTGGAAATCATCACGGTTATTTCCACGATTATGCTGATCCGCTCCGGCACCGAGGAAAATCTCCTGAAAAAACGTGAACTCTGGAAGTACATCAAAGACCACGATATCCGTTTATTCCATCATTTACGTGCAGGAATCATGGGGAATGCAATGAATCTGCCGGGCAAGGGAGGCAGAAAGATCTCGGTTGCTGCATATCGTTTGTCGCAGAAAGTAGTTGGATTTAATTAAGAGGTAATGGGAATATGAGTGAAGAAAATAACTGGGATTATGGAACAAATGAGCAGAATATAAATCAGGGGAATCCCGTCAGCCTGGAGAAAAATATGACTGATGATGCGCAAAGGGTAAATTTAGAGAAGAATACAGCAGACAATCCGTATTATACAAATACTTCATATGGAAACGGTGGTACAAATTATAATTACGGACAGGCAAATGACAGTGCAGGTTATAACTATGGACAGCCGAATGGAAGCGCGGAATATAATTACGGACAGTCAAACGGAAGTGCAGAATATAATTACGGACAACCGGCTGGCAGGTATGGAAGTAATAAGTCAGAAAGTGAAGGCTTTGGTATTGCGTCGTTAGTACTTGGAATCATTACGGCTTTGCTGTTCTGTACCTGTATCAGCTGGATCACCGGTATTCTTGCGATTATTTTTGGTATCATACAGCTTGTAAAAGGAAATAAAAAAGGAATGGCGATCGTTGGTCTGATCACAGGCGGAATCGGATTTATCGCATCGGTCATTCTGTATATTCTGATCTTCTTTACCGGTCTTGGATCGTATAGTAATTATGATGATATTTACAATCATATTTACGATGATATTTATGATGATATCGAAAATAGCATGGATGATGGAACAATCTGAAAAATTTTTGCTGGAACAGCATAGATGATGACAGAAGGATTCATTTGTTTTTATGGAGAGGGTTATGGAAGAATTATTGAAAGTCAGTGGATTGTCTAAGACATTTCATCTGTCGAAGAAACAACAGAAACTGGAAAAGACCGCAGCCAAAGTTAAGGTTGCGGTGGATGATCTTTCCTTTTGTACTTACAGGGGGGAAGTTTTTGGATTATTAGGGCCCAATGGAGCGGGAAAGACAACAACGCTTCGCATGTTAGCAACGCTGATCAAACCGGATAAAGGTGATGCTCTGATTGACGGAAGCAGTATTGTGACAGATCCGAACGGTGTTCGGAAAAAGATCGGATTTCTGACGAGTGAATTAAAACTGGAAGAATTTTTTACACCGAATTACCTGTTTGACTTTTTCTCCGAATTATACGGTATTGATCTGGCAGAGCGGGATGAGAGAAAACGGCTTCTGTTTCAGAAGTTTGGTGTGGATGAGTTTGCGGAAGTGAAGGTTGCAAATCTCTCCACCGGTATGAAACAGAAAGTATCCCTGATCATTTCACTGGTGCATGATCCGCAGATCATTATTTTTGATGAGCCGACAAACGGACTTGATGTTATCACGGCGAAGGTTGTGACCGATTTTCTGCAGGAATTGAAAGCAGAAGGAAAAACGATCATTGTATCAACACATATTTTTTCACTGATCGAAAAGATCTGCGACCGTGTCGGCATTATCATCAATGGGAAAATGGTTTTGTGTGATACGCTTTCCCATGTGACGGCGGAAATGCCACTTGAGGATAAGTTCTTTGAAATCTATCGGGAAACGGCAGGTGAGATAGTATGAGTAAAAAAATGATTGCAATCATGAAAAAAGAGTTCGCCCGCTTTTTTGGAGATAGAAGACTGGTATTTACCACGATTTTGATGCCGGGATTGATGATCTATATTGTGTATACATTTCTGGGGCAGGGAATTATGAAGCAGTTTGCCGCTTCGGAGGATTATGTATATCAGATCTATACGGTGGATCTGCCGGAGGCGTTTTCTTATTTAAAGACAGAGTCTGATCTGGAAGTGACGGAAATTACAGTAGAAAAAGAGTCTGATGTCTTAGAAAAGATCGAGGCGGAGGAAGCAGATCTTTTGATGGTGTTCCAGTCGGATTTTGATGCGGCTGTCGCTGCATATGATCCGTTAGATACCACGCAGGCAGCACCGGATATCAACATGTACTATAATTCAGTTTCGACGGAATCGTCGACGATCTACAATCAGATGTATCAGGTTTTTGATGATTATGAATCTTCTCTGGCAAATAAGTTTGATATCAATGCCGAAGAAGGTGTGAAATATGATGTTGCAACGGAAAAAGATACTTCCGCGCAACTTTTTTCCATGCTTTTACCGATGCTTTTGATGTCATTTTTATTCAGTGGCTGTATGGCGGTTGCCCCGGAATCCATCGTCGGGGAAAAGGAGCGCGGAACGATCGCAACGCTGCTTGTCACACCGATGAAACGCGGCGAGCTTGCCGTCGGAAAAGTCTTAAGTCTGAGTGTCATCGGACTTTTGGGCGGAGTTTCCAGCTTTATCGGCACGATGCTGGCACTTCCGAATCTGATGGGCGGTGCGGCGCTTGAGGATGACAGTATGACAGACGGGGTGAGTGCAGCAGTATACAGTGGAGCTGATTATGTACTGTTGTTATTTGTCATTTTAAGTACGGTTCTGGTAATTATCGGTGCAATCTCCCTGATGTCCGGCCTGGCAAAGAGCGTCAAAGAGGCAGGAACGATGGTTTCGCCTCTGATGATCGTCGTCATGCTGATCGGTGTGTCGACGATGTTCGGGGATGGTGCGCCGAAGGAGGTTTACTGGTATCTGATCCCGTTTTATAACAGTGTACAGTGCATGAACGGAATTTTTTCCTTTGATCTTGTTCCGGTTAATTTTGTGGTGACAATCGTGGCAAACATTTTGTATGCACTGATCATGACAGCAGGGCTTGCGAAGATTTTTGACAGCGAGAAGATTATGTATAGTTGAGAGGCAGCAGGTTATAAATAAAAGTATAAAATCCGCAATATCAGTCATATATTACAGATAAGAGAAAATATAAAGTTATACAAATATGGGAGATTGCGCGGGTGCTTTTATCTGTAAAAAATATTTTTCATAAACAAAGAGTTCATTATCCGAAAGATGTTCTGATCGCTGCAGTTATTTTTGCAGCAGCAGTCTGTCAGTGGGGCGGCAATCATGAAAATGCCAGAGAGACATTGTCTTTTGCGGCACAGGAAGATACCGCAGAAAAAAAGGTGGCGATTACTTTTGATGATGACGTTATAATAGGACTAAGTCAAGAGATTAGCTATAAAGAAGCGGTTTCTATGATTTAGTCCTATTTTCGCTATTCTAAGGAGAGTAGATAGGGCAGCGCTGTTATATTAAAATCTTATAGTGAATAGCCGGGATCTGTCAATATTAGGGATATTGGCTGATGTCGTTATGACCAAAGCAGGGCTAAATCTAAATTCCATGAAAATGGGATACTTGATTTAGCTCTGCTTTAATTTTTATCGGGAGGAGGCAAGTGCTTAACCCTATTTTTATCCAAGTGCATATAAAAAATGTGATGATATGCTGTGACAGTCTGATTATTCCGGTACAGTCGGAAACACTGGCGGTAGAGGGAATGGCAGAGTTTCTAAGGGCTTTCCACAGAATCAAGAGCCACGCAAATGCAGAGACGCAGCAGGAGAAAACTAAGCAATGTCAAAGGAAACAGACTGAAAAAAAGTATTTAGGATAAAATAGAAATATAGTCTGGTTACACATTGGTAATAAACGTAAAATGACGTATATGTTAAGCTTAAAATGATAATTTTGCAAATAAAATAAAAAATTTCTTGTAGATTATTAAACCATAGCAAAATAAATTAGTATACAGAGCATTCTTAAATAGTCAAAGAAAAGATATGATAAAGGAAAATTAGTTTCGGAGATAGAAATGAAATTAGACTATTGCGCAATAGGTATGAGAATAAAAGAGCGTCGGATGAAGAAAGAATGGTCGTAGGAGATGCTGGCATCTACTGTTGGAATTTCTAATCCACATATGAGTAATATAGAGCGGGGAAAGACAAAAGTAAGCTTGGCAACTTTGATAGATATTGCAAACGCTCTTGATACGACATTTGACGCATTGATTTGTGATAATCTGGTGAAAGGGAAAGTTGTTTTTGATGAAGAAATTTCACAGGAATTGGAAGAATGCAGTGAAGAAGACATCAGAATTGTTTATGATATGGTAAAAGCGTTGGTTAAGAGTCTGGCAAAACGGAAACATTAGTTGTTACAGTGGGGGCAAAGATATATGATAAGGATCGGGATTTGTGATGATTTAGTAGAACAACTTCAGATACAGGAAGAGATGGTTAGGAATATCGTTTGCCGTTTGGGGCTGAATACAGAAATAAAATGTTTTCAAAGTGGAGAAGATTTGCTATGGGAAATGGAACAAAAAGGCAATATGGATATCATTCTTTTGGACATTGAAATGGGCGGGATAAACGGAGTTGAAACGGCAAGACGGATTCGGGAAAAGGATAACAGGGCAATTTTGTTCTTCATTTCCTACTATGAACAGTATTGTAAGGAAATCATTAATGTACAGCCATTTCGGTTTATAGACAAGCCTGTTTCGGAGGAGGAACTGGATAGTGGGTTTAGAGAAGCGTTTAAGGCGATGAGTCAAAAAGAAGAAATTTTTGAGTATACATATAAAAAAGTTCCACATAAGATTTTGGTAAATAAAATTCGTTATTTTGAGAGTGATAAGCGACAGGTGAATCTTTACAGTACAGACGGTGTTTCTTCATTTTATAAAAAACTGGATGAAGTAGAAGTACAGTTAGAACAGATGAATATCAAGTTTTTAAGGATTAGTAAATCTTATCTGGTCAATGTGAACTATGTAAAGGAATTTCGGTATGAAAAAGTAGTGATGGATGACGGCAAAGAATTTAAAATAGGTCCCAGATATAAGGATAAAATAAGAAAAAGTTATATTGAATTGATGAGGATAAGCTAAATGATGAAAGTAATGCTGGCAGCCATTGAAATTTTTTCTTTAGTGTATCAGAGAATTTTTGCACAAAAAGTCCTGACACAAAGAAAGCATGGCAGAGTGTGGGAGTGTTTTGTATGGGGAATGTATTTTGTTATTTCTAATTTTTTTACTTACAGTTTTGCAAAAAGTGCGTGGGACAATACAGGAATATTTGTTGTCTCATTTTTTTTGGCTTTACGTATTTTATATATAGATTCTGCATGGGTTTTATCGGCAGTTACTGCTTTTATGGCAATTAGCGGAGCATTATCAGAAGTATTGACTTATTATGGATGGCAGATATTTGTTCAGAAAAGTGGAGCCAAAGTAGATACGGCAAATGAGGATTACTTACTATTGCTGGTTTCCAAGCTAGTTATGTTTTTCTTTATAAAAATATTGCTGGCGCTTATCAAGCGGCATAAAAATATCAGGTTGAATACACAGGAATGGGTTGAAATTTTTATGATTCCCGGAGGAAGCATTGTCATTTTAGCTGAAATGATCTGTCAAAAGGAAAGCATGAGCGAGACATTGGATTTTGTGGCAGCGCTTATGGTAATGCTGATAAATATTTTTACATATTATTTGTATGATAAAATTGGAGAAACAGCAGAAAAAAGAGTACGGGAAGAGGTTTTACAGGAGCAAAGTGAATATTATCTCAGACAGTACAATGAAAACATGAATCTGTGGGTAGAAATGAGTGAGTTCCGCCATAATATGACGGAACGGTATCTGATGGAGAAAATGTATCTGGAGAAAGGAGACTATGAGGCACTCAAAAAATATTGCGATAATTCTTTAGAAAAGTTACATAAGCAGAGAAAAGTATCTAATACAGGGTGTTTCTATTTTGACAGTATTATTAACTATAAAGCGGCGGTTGCTGAGACATTTGATATTAAATTTGAAACAAAGCTGATGATACCGAGAGATTTAAAAGTGGAAACAGAAGATATCTGTATCTGTCTTGGAAATTTGTTGGATAATGCGATAGAGGCATCCAAAAAAGTGAAAGCAGAAGAACGTAGTGTTTGCGTAGAAATACGAGTGGATAGAAGAAACCTTATGATGATGGTTTCTAACCATTACGAAGAAGAACGGAAAAAGAGCGGAAATCATTATATGACAACAAAAAAAGAAAAACACAGGCATGGATTTGGACTGAATATAATAAGGAAGATAGCCAGACGGTATGATGGGGAGGTTATCATTGATGATGGGAATCATCAATTTGTGGTGACAGTATTATTGTATGAGATTTTTTCTATGTAAAAAAATGTAAAGGGAAATAAGAGATGCGTGAGTGAGAGACAGGCGTCTCTTTTTTTTTGCATAAAAATAAAAAAGTTACAGATAACCATACGATTCTTGACGTTTTGAAGATTCTGTGTCGAAAAATGGTATTATTAGGAAAAAAGAGAGGGGGAATCAAGATGAGAAATCTGTTAAACCGCTATTTGAGCAATTTAATGACATTTGGACTGGAGAAAGTAGCAACAGGCGCTGCAACAAAATGCTGCTATTTTATTCTGCATCAGCCCAAGGTGCCGGAAAATCTCAAAAAGTTTTCTGAGAGTAAGAAATGAGAAAACTTTTTGAAAGAATCGTAGACTTCATGGAAGAAAATGGAAGCATTCAATCGGAGTACAGGGATATATATCTATTTGCGTTGCAGACCATTGCTGTATATGCTTTCAATATTGGAACGGGTGTTGTCATTGGCGCGGCCTTTGGGGAATTGTTATATTGCATGATATTTCTGATTGCATTTATGCTGTTGCGGCAGGAAGCAGGAGGATATCACGCACCGGGATGGATGAGCTGCTATTTTCTTTCATGTGGGATTCTGGTTTTAACCTTGTTATGGATAAAAGCAGAATTTGCTTATCAGACCTGTCTTACAATCGCTGCGGCGTTGGCTGCGGGGATGGGGATATTTCTATTTGCTCCCCTGGAGGATAAAAATAAGCCTCTGGAGGAAGCAGAAAAGAAAGTAATCGGAAAAAAGGCGCGAATCATAGTTGTAACAGAGCTGATACTCGGAATGGTATTCTTAGCGGTAAATCAGAGAGCTGCATATGCGGTTTTGGGCGCAGTTATCTGGTGTGGAGTGAGTTATCTGGCATGGTCAGTAAAAAGATATACGGAGAAAAATGGGAAAAGTAGAGAAGATAACAATTAAATTGGCAATGCTGTTCATAGGGCTTTCTTTGCTGTTTCCGGCAAGGGTTTTGGCAGCGGAGAAGAATGAAATCAATGAAATCACCGAAAAAAAGCAGATTATATTTTTGCTGGATGCAAGCAAATCAATGCAGGGAGACGGACAGTGGATTGAGGCAGCGGACAGCGCATGCATGATAGCGTCGGCGTTGCCGAAAGAATACGAAGTGGCATTGCTGGTATATAACACGGAAATTGTTTATGAGGAAGATTTCGGAAACATTAATCAGAAAACCAGACATGCACTCGAGACGGTAGAACTGCAGGGCTACACCACCCCAGCGGTGGCGTTGGAAACGGCGGCTGATATGTTTGACAGTGCGGCGGCAGATAAAAGAGTGGTATTTATTTCCGACGGGGAAATTTCTCTGCGGGATCAAAGCGAAACAGAAACTGCAATCAGGCAGTTTGAAAATATGGTGGATCAGATTGCAGAACAGGGAATAAAAATTGACATGTTTGCAATCCCCAATGATAAGACGGAGAATGAGGTTTCGTATGGAACGAAAGTGACGTCAGGAGAGCAGTATACAGTAGGCGAAAACCAGACGATTGAAGAAATCACTGCAAAATATCTGTTCCAGACGTTACAGATAGAAAAAATAGAACTTGGCGAGGCGGTTTCCGGAGAAGGAAATATGACAGTGGATCTGCAGGATACTTATATGCAGAATGCAAAGATACTTCTCGTGTCAGGGGAAAACATCGAGGATTTTCATGTTGCAGGACAGTGTGAGAGCCTGAATATGCTTCAGGGAAACAAGTTTGCGGTTGCTGAATTGGAAAATCCATTGGAACGGCAGATTACAATGGACTATTCTCTGGAAAACAGAGGAAATGTCCATACTTATCTGATAAAAGAATATTTTTTAAAAGCTGATATGGAGAAATCCTATACATCAGAGGAAGGGACATTTACCCTGAAGGTAAATGTTGTAAACCATCAGGAGAAGCCGGTTTTGGATTCGGAAACTTTAAAAGACAGTATTTCTGTTTTGATTAATGGCAAGGAAGCGTCTTACCGTGTGGAAAATGGCACGGCGATGGTTCCGTATCAGACAGACGAGACGGCAAAAGTGAATGTGGAAATTGCAATTCAGCCGTCGGGAAATGTGGTTCATTACATAAAAACGGCAGATACGGTGGAATTGACAGTTCCGGTTGTAGAGGAGGAACCTGATTATACGGTTCTTTGGATTGTAATTATATCTTTATGTGCAGTGGTACTTTTGCTCTCTGTTTTATATGAAAGGAAAAAGCAAAAAAAAAACGATGGTGAGACGGGTTCCATTATCATAGAGAAATCGGAACCTCCTGTGCTGCCGAAATATGATTTCTCGGGACAGTTGGCGGTATATTTGTTAAAGGGGGAGCAGGAAGACGACGTTGCGCCCTGCAGTATTAAGTTATTCGGAAAATCACGAAAAAGTATATCCTTTGACTGGATCAAAGACCGCTGCGGGATTGACTATAAATTATCGGATGCAGATAAAATCAGGTTTACTGGCGGAAAAGACCATGCACTGTGTTTCAAAAACAGTGGTTATGCAACAATCGTAAAAGAAAACCAGATTTTGAAACGGGAGAGAAAGTATTCTTTATACTATGGAGAAAAAATATTGCTGATTTTTAATAATGGAGGAACAGAAATTGAACTTCATTATAAAAATATGAAACCAAGCGAAAGGTAAGGAGGAACAAAGTGAATACAATAACACAGACAAACAGGACGATTCTCTTTGAGGAAATCAATCCGGAAAAGCTGAATCTTCTGACACTTGTTGGAGACGTCAGGGGGGTAAACAGCGTAAGTGACGACAAAATCAAAGAAATAAACGATGCCTTGCTGGTGAGAAGTTTTGACGAATTTTTGGAGAAATTTGAGCCGGTGGTGTATTCGTATTTTGACGCAAACAATCAGAAAGTAATCTATACGCTGAAAAAACCTGAAACGATTGAAGATGAGTTACTGAGTGAAATTCATCTGAACCGCCAGAATGATTATCTGAAAATGCTGATGACGCTTGTTGAGGCAAAGCGGGCGGAGGGAAGCATCAACGTAGATTTTAAATTTGAGAAACTGACGGATATGATTTCACCCAAAAAGGTCATGGACGATATCCGACAGAACCGAAAAGAACTTCAGTATACCTACAGCGAATATGCGAAACTTGAGGACGGCGATCCGAAGAAGTTAGATACGGCAGATAAGCTGAATCTGATGTTTGAAGAAGCAAGTGTCAATTACAACAATGTAATGGCAATGCTGCCGCTTGCGATAGAGGATATCAAGACAAGGCTGTTGTTGGGCGATGGACAGAAGAAAAAAGACGAAGCGCCGTTAAGCATTGGCGTGCTCAGTATGGATGAACACGGAGAACTTAAGATTTTAGAGGCGCCGAAGGAAAACAAAAAAGAGCTGATGGTATTAGACGACAATGCCAACGCCGGACTGATTCAGGCAATCGAGAAAGACTATATGGATTTGAACGAGGACGGAAATGAGTATGTTATGTCGTTGGTTGCAAGAACTTTCTGTCCGCTGGCATCTACGATGGAGAGTGTGGTAGATATTGAGAAAGAAGTAGCGAACTACAATTCTTACCTTGAGTTCTACAAGCGGAGCAAGGATGATTTTATCAAGACAGTAAAACCGTTGGTGGAAAAAATCATGGGGGTATGGGCTTTCTTCGAGCAGTATCCGAGAAACTGCAAGGGAATGAAACCTTCTCTGGTGGTATCGAATGTGAGCAACGATATGCTGGCAAAGAGCAGCAACATTCCGCGACTTTTAGCATATCTCAATACGGTAAACGCAAAAAATGATTTTGAGAATACCATCTGGTATGCCATTGTTCCGTCGGTTTCCTTAAACAGCAGTTCTAAGCTGAAGGCGGTAAAGGAGCGTTTTAAAGGAAATGAGAACGTAGAGAAAGAGGATGTGAACAGCATGGAATCGCTGGTTCGGATTCTGGATGCGCTGAAAGATTATGAAGTGCAGTGTTTCTTCAGCTATGAGACGGGGGATAAGACCACCTTTAATGTTATGGCGACAGAGGGAATTGAAAAATATGAAACAAAATGCACGCAGTTGATTGGCAAGCCTTTTAGTGAATATGCAATTCCCTGTATCCCGAATTTTACCGTAATACCAAAAGACAAGTCCGGCGTCATTCTGGATAACAAAATGTACATTACAGAGCAGAATACGGCAGCGCTGTCTAAAGAAAAAGAAGATGTTATGAAAATCTGGATTGATGGTGTCTACATAGGAGCTGCTTATGTGGCAGCCGGTTTGGTGGCAGCTTACCAGAGTCCGGACTACTTAAAAGAAGTGTTTAAGAAAAACGTGGACGATGAGCTTCCGGGTGTCCGGTTTGACATTGAGTCAGGAGATCACGCACTGCAGGTTCGGACTACCATGGCAAAAGAGATTACAGGATACACCAACGATATCAAGAGCGATATCAACCGGAAGAATTTCGGATTTGTATTTTCTTCCGAAAATGCAGTGCTTAAGGATATGAATATCCAGAACATTATGGTCTACAAGGCACGTAACCTGCTGACAGACGGAAAGAGTTATGAGCCAATCTATAAGACACAGGTGACTACTTACATTCAGAGAGTGATGCGTTTAGCGACAGGCGATTTTAAGCAGGAAAATATTGTGGAGTTTTTCTCCAGCAAGCCTACCAGCCAGAGAAGCAGATGGATGGAGAAGAAGGATTGCATCAATGCGATTATCGGAAACGGAGACGATATCCGGTATTCCATCGACGAGGCAGCGGGATACTGCACGCTTGATATCGCATTTAACGGTAACGTGAAGAATCTCGAAATCGAGATTAACCGGGTCAACAGCGAGGACAGAACATTTTAAATAAAGTCTAAAAGAAAAGAAGGAGGAAACGAACATGGGTTTTAGATTAGCAGTGAGTGGAGGCGCAGAGAACATCAATCTGGACGAGAAAACTATCCAGAAAGTTACGTTCAGTTCCGATTCCGCAACAGATTCCAACGCAAGGGCTACAGATTTTGGCATTGCAGTAAAGATTACCGGAAAAATGTTGTATAAGGTGGGAGCAGACGGAGAAGACGGAACACTTGGATTATCCAAATGGTCTCAGGTTCCGTCCGAGCAGGCAGACTGCTACAGAAATGCACAGATCGATGTTGTATCAGCAGGACAGGTGGTAAGAAAGTACACAATCCCCAATGCGTTTGTCATGGAATATGAGGAGCATATGGATGATGAAACCGGTGTGGGTACATTTTACCTCCACATCAAGCAGAAAAAGGACGAGAATGATGCGGTGAAGATCGAAGGCGGCTACGGTGAATAAAGAAAGGAGAGGAAATTATGTCATTTTTAGTAAAAGTCGAAGGAAGCGAGAGCTTTGAAGTGGAGAAGGAATGTGTCAGAAGCGTAAAGGTTACTACTGATATTCCGCTGGATTCTAATGCGAGAACGAAGGATGTCGGCGCAACTATGGTAATTACCGGAAAGATTTTAGCGGCTTTGGACGGGGATATTACTGACAGTACCAGGAAGCTGGCATTATGGTCCGTTGTTCCGGCGGAGAAAGCGGATTGTTATCGGAAGGTGACAGTAGAGCATGTGGCAGGCGGCGTAATGGAGAGAAAATATTGTTTCCCAAACGCATTTGTGCTTGACTACAAAGAAGAGTTTGGCGATGTAGAGGGAACCGGAACCTTCACATTAGTACTCAGACAGAAGAAAGACAAAATCGCTTCTGTAGCGGTAGAAGGAAATTATTCAGCATAACAGCAGGGCGCAGATTGTCAGCAAATAGGACAGCCTGCGCCTTAAATCGGCAATAGAAAGCGCATTTTACGGGCTTTCTATTGCCATGAATGAAAGGTTGGAACAAATATGAATCCATATCAGGTATTAGGGGTTTCGCAAACGGCTGATGAGGACACCATAAAAAAGGCATATAGAAAAGCGGCAAAAGAATGCCACCCCGATACACATCCGGGAGATAAGCGGGCAGAGGAACGGTTTAAGGAAATCGGAGAGGCATACCGGATTCTGAGCGATAAACAAAAGAGGGAAGAGTACAACGCTAGGGCAGCGCAGAAAGAACAGAAAAGTGCGGCAGGAAGGAACAGCGCTGGGACATGCAGGAACGGTGCTGGGACGGGCAGAAAGAATACCGGAGGAGGAACGATTGATCCGGGAGATATTGAAAAGGAATTTGAACGATTTTTTTCCATGGGAAAGCAGAGTGAGAAAAAGGAGAATCGCACGCAACAAAAGATTAATCCCATGGATGTGACAGATTTATTTGAACGTTATATGGGATTGAAACGTTGAGAAAGACGATTTGATTTTTCAGACGCAGATTTGCGGTGATATTGAGGTGAAAATGAATAAGAAAAATTTCATGGACATGATGATATGCAGTCTTTCCGCTGCAATTATAATTCTATGTTTTACATATATGGAGCAGAGCAGGGGGCGGGATACGCTTATGGCTGTCTGCGGGATTGTATTTCTGGCATTTTTGCTGCTGGCAGTGACGGATTCTCTGTCCGGCAGACAGAAAAAAAGAGGAAATGGGCGGGGAATACAGGAACTGTTGCTGTTAGATGAAGAGGGAAACGAAATATCAGCCTGGCATATTGGCGGAAAGACGTCCCTTTTAATCGGACGGGACGAGCATAAGGAAAACGTGGACATTAATCTTCAGAATACAGAGTATGGCGGAATGGCAGACCGTCAGCACGCCGTGTTAAATTATGCGGCGGGGCAGTGGTATATTGAAGATTTAGGAAGCAGAAACGGTGTAAGAATCCAGGATGCGAAGGATGGCAAAGTGTATCAGGTGTCAAGGGAGCATCCCTGCCGGATTAACGCAGGCGATATTATTTTTATCGGGAATACCAGATTAGGGGCAAAATAGCGTGTACATATGGAGGAAAAAACATGAGTGGAAATTTAATTCGCTGTCAGAACGGACATCTTTTTTCAAGCAGGAGATATGGAACAGTGTGTCCGTACTGCAATATTGAGACAGCCACGAAAGAAAAAAAGTCAGTGGAAAAATCGCAGGAAGAAATTGAGGACATTCTTTTTCTGGAGGAGGAGAATCCGGTCTGCGGCTGGATTGTATGCGTAAAAGGTCCGAGAAGAGGCAAAGATTACCGGGTCATGGACGGAAAGAATTTTGTGGGACGGGCAGATGATATGGACATTCAGATTCTGGGGGATAACAAAATCGCACGGAGAAATCATGCGGTGATTGTATTTGATGCGAAGAAACGGGAGAACATGATTTTGCCGGGAGACAGCAACGGTCTGGTCTATCTGAACGGTGAAGCGGTCTATCTGCCGCAGCCGTTAAGTGCATATGACGTGATTGAGATGGGGGAGAGCACATTCCTTTTTGTCCCTTTCTGCGGGGAGCATTATATGTGGGAGGACGATAAATGAATGTCCCGTACCTGACAGTCTGTATCTTATGCGCTTTCTTAGGGATTGCATTTTTGTACCGTTTTTGTCTGGTATTCCAGAGCAGCAGAGAGGGATATGAGACGGGAGCCTGCAAGACCATCGGCAGCCGTGAAATACAGATGGATTACTTTACAATAGAAGAAAATGAGAATGGTTTACTGGCGGTTTTAGCAGACGGAATGGGAAAAGAAGCGGGCGGCAGAATTGCTGCTAAGACAGTCATTCGGGTTTTTAAAGAAATTTTTGAAACGTACAACATGGCAGACCACCCGTCCTATTTTTTTAAGAAAGCGTTTCAGACGGCAAACCGGGAAATTTTAAAACAGATGGATGAGGGAAGAGGAATGGCGGCAGTCAGCGCCGTTATGATACAGGGAGGATTTCTGTTTTACGGGATTGTCGGGAATGTAAAGATTGCAGTATTCCGAAATGAGGAATTGGTTCCCCTTGGAACGGGACACACCGTAGATGTGCTGGCACAGGATAAGTATGTGGAAGGCGTTCTGACAAGAGAAGATGCCCTGTCTATGCTGCAGGAAAAAAGAATTTACAATTACCTGGGAAGAGACGGTTTTAAGGAAATGCAGTTCTACGACAAGCCGGTTCGCTTACAGGAAGGGGATGTGGTGGCAGTTTTCAGTAATGGAATGCAGGAGAGCGTGACATGGAAAGAGATGGAAGACTGCTTAGCCCGGAAGAAAAGCTGTAAGAGAATGGCATTTGATTTGGTGGAACTGGTAAATCAGAAAAAAGGCGATAAGGATAATGCCAGCGTAATTCTGATAAGAGTTGGAGAAATGACATGAGAAAACAGAACAGTGATTTTGAGGCACGGTTTATTTCCGAAGAGGGAAGCAGGTTAAAAAACAGAGATTATTTTGGGTATGTGGAATTAGATGAGTTCGCCTGCTATGTCATCGCAGACGGAATTACGGAGGTCACGGATGTAGAAAGCGCAAGGCTTGCCATTGAGACTGTCATTCTTAGTTTTCAGGAAAATCCATCTCTGTCAAAGTGGGCTGTAAAGAGATTGTTAAAGCGGGCAAACCGGGCATTGTTAGGAAAAGAAAGTGACAGACGGTTAAAGGCATCTATTACAGTGGTTGTAACGGATTACCAGAAGATGAGATATGGCTATGTGGGGAACACAAGGCTCCGCATGTACCGGGGAGGGGCGGTTTACCGTCAGACGAGGGATATGTCTCTTGCCCAGGAGATGGTGGAGCAGGAGAAAATTGCCAAAGATGAGTTGATGCAGCATGAAGAGAGGAATAATCTTTATGCCTATCTGGGACAGAAAAATTTTAAGCCCGTGGTTTCAAAGAAGATAAAGCTGGCGGAAACCGACATGATTGCTCTGTATACAAGGGGAATCTGGGAGAATGTGGACGAGGCGGAACTGGATGATGTCTTTGCAGAAGCTGACAACGAAGTGCAGACAACGGTGGATAATATCGAGGACTTATTGCTTTCAAGACAGCCGGAGAATCTGGACAACTATACGCTGGCAGTTATTTTTGTAAATAAAGTATACCAAAATCCAGAGAAGCGGAAACGGATAAAAAAAATAGTGATGATTACGGTTATTGTTGTCATAGCGGCAATCGTTATCGGTGTGGTGCTGTGGTTTCTGCGTGATAGAAAAGTGCAGCGTACTGAGGATATGAATTATCATTTTACCAATACGGTGGAATATATCAATACCGGAAATTATGTCAGGGCAAAGGAGGAATGCGAGCAGGCGCAGAAACTGGCAGAAAAGCTGAAAGACAGCAGTATGAGAAACCGTCTGCAGGAATATTCCTTTGTGATAGAGACTGTGATACTGGCAGATGAAAGCTACAGCAGCGCAGATTATGAAGCGGCCGAAGAATACTATCTTTCTGCATTGGATCGCACCAGATATGCGGACAATGTAGGGACGGATTACATAGAAAATAAGTTGGAGAATATCAGTGTATTCCTGTCGGTGGAGGATTATATAAACCTTGGAGATTCCCTGTTAGAGCAGGGCGATTATGATGGGGCGGAAGAGAAGTATCTGCTGGCAAAAAAAGCCGCGTTGTCCGTACATGATGCGGAGGGCAAACAGACTGTTATGGATTCGCTGGAAAAGCTTTATGAGGAAAAGGCAGATGCCGAGAGCGCGGCACAGGAAGAAGCAGACAGTCAGGCACAGCAGACAGTTGCCGCAGCGGAGATGGTGGCAGCAGGAGATAAGGCATGTCTGGAAAAAGATTATGTTGGGGCGAAAGTTTATTATACGATGGCAGTTGCCAAGTATGGTGAAGTAGCGGATACGGCGGGACAGGAAGATGCACAGAAAAAATTGGATGCCGTAGAAGAAAAGTTAAGTGAACAGGAGGAACAGAAAAATACGGCGGCTGCCTATGAAAGCCAGGGAGAAGCCTGCCGGCAGTCCGGGGATTTGTGGGGAGCAAAATCACAGTATCTGTCTGCAAAATCGGTTTATCAGGAACTTGGGAGTGATGAAGATGTGCAGAGGATAGAGGGAATTTTGAGCGATATTGATATGCAGATCACAGAGGGGTGAACATTGTGGAAAGTATTACAGATTTACAGCAGCACATACGAAAAAGGCTGACAGAAATAGAGGATCTGGACGAGCGGAAGGACGCAAGGGAAATATTGTTGGAAGGTCTTGTGCCCATTTTTGAACTGATGGAAAAACGGTATCTGGATTTGGAAAATCAAATCAAACGGGAAATAGAGATTCCGAATGAAAAATATGCAGTTTCTATGACGGTTATAAAGCAAAAGGACTATGACCCCATCAATGGAACGCTGTATCCGGTTATTCCTGTATTAGTGCAGGAGGATAAGGAGCAGGAGAAGACGGAAGCAATGCCCTGCATTATCTATTTTGCGGGCAGTTATCAAAAGAAAGCAGAATTTGAAAAAGCAGCAGATTTTCAAGGGGTCGATGACAGCGGCAAATCCTATACCGTCCGGGTGCGCAAAGCAAAATGTTATCAGCAGGCGTTGTCGGAGCTGTATCAGGTATTCGTCTATAACAAGATATGCTGGACAACAGTCAATACGGGATATCTGGATAGATTTTATGAAATAGATACGGACGGGGAAACGGATGGAAACGGTTTGAAAATAGATTTTGGCAGCTATGAGGAAGATATTAAAAATGACATGCTGCTGTTATGGAATATAGAAAAGTTCACATTTCAGTGCCGTAAATTTATGGTTCCGTGCATTGATGAGAAATATTATGAACATGAACTGGATTTAAAAAACTATGATTTGGACAGCGGATATATGCTTGGAATCAATGAAGATATCCTTAAAGTCAGGCATGAAAAAGATAAAATTATTATGACGTCGCTGAAAGAATCTTTTCGGGATTGGGAAGCATATCGTTTCATTGAAAAGACAGATACAAGTTCCCATGGGTATACCTGCGAAATGTTAAGCAACAGCAGAAAAAGCAGTTTTTTTCAAAATTACAGAGAACGGCAGGAAAGTTCCCTTGACAGCCGGACAGAGTTGTTTTGGATGGTACAGAGCTTTGAACATAATGTTTATGTAGAGTTAGAAAAGTGTGAGGTGCTTGAAACACCACCGGAGTCCTGTCTGGAAGGGGATATGAATCCATTTTTGGGAAATACCGTTTTCCCGATGGAGACAAGAAAAACGTTGGCATTGTATTTCACACGAAAGGGACAGAAAAAGAACTTTTGCGAAGATATGGTACGTTTTTTCGTGTCACAGATACAGCTATCTGTCTGTGAATATAAGTGTGTTGGTATTTTGATGGATTCGCACCTTTAACCATTTTATGTTAGGCGGTACAGCCTTGTAAAACGACAGGGAGACAGGACATAGGACAAAGGAGTTTAAGTGTATGCAGTATATCTGGGAGGTTGTGCTGGCAGCGGAAAAAAACGGAATCAGGGAAGCCGATTTGCGGTATGAGGTGGCAGAGGTGCGAAGCCCATATCTGGAGGTTTCCTTTTACGATTTAAATACGCAGACAGTGGAGCAGACTGCCGTAGAGGTGAATCCATTTTACCGCTTTTTTGATATCTTCAGTGAGATATTGGATATTAACCAAAAGGGATATGAAAAGACAAGGGAAATCTTTGTGGATACAGTCTTTCATTATCTGGCATTGACGGACTTGAGGATGGGCATGAGCAAAAAAGATTACTATCTTAAGTTCTTAGCAGAGGAATTGGAAAGCGGACAGTTTGGAAGTAAGGCAAAGGCGGCAATGCGGTTATTTTCACGGTATGAAAAAAGATATCTTGTACTGGCTCTCATGGATGTGGTGGCTTCCCGCAATTATCTTGAAATTTTCAAATGGTTGTTTCAGGAGATATATATAAATTCCATGATATACGTCAGCATGGATTGTGCCAATGAACTTTATATTTACGTTGGAAGTGCAGAAACGCAGGAAGAAAGGAAAAGGGTTCAATTTTTATTAGACACTTTTTTACCAATAGGTATGAGGACAGAAGTCTTTTATCTGGAACATTTTGGAATCCTTGATATGGAAGAAACCATGGTGATAGATAAGGTACTTTTAATATAAATGCGGAGGTGATAGGTATGAAGGCAACCGGAACAGATATGATGAAAAACGAAATGAAATATGAAAAATCAGAACTGGAGTTGATGACCACCTATCAGCTAAGGGAAATCTGCCGTCGTGAAAAGATTATGAATGGTGTGATACACCCTCTCGATAAAGAAGAACTGATCCAGACGATTATGCGTTACATGGGAAAAAGACAGGACTTCCTTATCTGTGACAGGAAAAAAGGGGGAGAAGAGCGGGTAGAGGAATTTTTAAAAAATACCAGGATTGTAATAAAACCCAGTGAAGAATTATACTGCCAGTCCCAGATTTTAGCTTATGAGGGACTGTCTATCGAGTATTATGACGACTATACCATTCCTTATAAGAAAGAGTTGGCAGGAACAAATGCCTTTTTAATGGGAAGCGATAAGACGCTCTGTGCGATTTTAAATCTCAAAGAGCATGGGGGAAAACGGGAAAAATTGTATCTGACCAAGGCTGCGGAGTTAGAGACACGGGAGACACAGAGAAAAGATTACAGAATTTTCTGTATGGGATGTCAGACATCGGAGAGCTTGTATCATTTGTATTATGGTGAGCACACAATATTGCCGGAGCATATCGAGGTTTACAGTATACCACTGATCGATTTTGTGGTGAGAAAACCTGTCACACTGATGCTGCCCATGGCGATTGATTTTGGTTCTGTAAATACCACTGCCGGGGTGTATCTGGATTCTGCTTATTTTGAAAATGTCGGAGAGCAGGCTGCGGTAAAAAATTGCAGGGAAAATGAAATCAATTATACGGTTTTTGAGGACGGCGCAGGGGAAAGTATGCTATTGCCCAGCGTGATAGGAGTATTGGCAGTGGAAGAAGAGGATTACAAGCTGCTGTTCGGTTATGATGCGATAAGGCTGGCAAATGCAAGTTATGTGGATGAGGGTTTTTGTGTCTTTTATGATGTGAAACGCTGGATTGGGGAATACGAGAAAGAGGAAGAAATTGTTGACAGACAGGGACGGAGGAGGCTGGTAAAGCGGGCGGAGATTTTACGTCGATTTTTCCTGTATATCATAAGAAAAACGGAGAACCGTTTTAAATGCCGCATTTCTCAGGTACATATCTCAAGTCCGGTGAAGCAGAAGCATTATTTCCGCAGAATGTTCCGGGAGATACTGCCGGAATATATGACGGGTCAGGAAACGATGCTCGATGAGGGAATGGCTGTATTATATAACACCATTTCCAATATGTTAGAGCAGGAGACTCTGGAAGAAAATGAAGAATACGAAGCGCTTATCATTGACTGTGGAGGAGGAACAACGGATTTGTGTTCGTACCGTTTCCGTATTCAGGATCGCAGAGCTGCTTACAAAATTTATATGGAAACTGCCTATGAGAATGGCGATACGGACTTTGGTGGAAATAACCTGACATACCGCATCATGCAGATATTGAAAATCGCACTGGTGCGTGCCAAAGGAAATCAGAATGTAAGCAGTGTGAAAGAAATCCTGGAATATATGGATACGGATATTTACCGTTTTATTGATTCTCATGGAGTAAAGGCGTTTTATCAGTATTTAGAGCAGGAATATCAGAAAGCGGAAGAGACACTTCCCACGCGTTTTGCCGATTTTGAAAGATATAACCGCAGCGAGTATTACAAGGTGAAAAATAATTTTTATACCTTGTTCAATACAGCAGAGCAGATAAAAAAATTATTTTACGGAAAAATCGGAGCATTGGAGGTCACAGTTACTTCGGAACAAAAAGGACAGCGGGAAAATACTGTTTTATTGGATAAGTGGAAGCTGTCTTTCTGGAAAGGGAACAGCCTTACGGTGGAAAAGATGATACCGGAAGTGATGATGAACTATTTTGAGATAGAGCTGCTGTTATCCGGCGAGATATACGGCATTGTACAGAAATTTATGGAGGAATTATACCACAGCGGAAGAATACAGGATTTTTCCTTTATTAAGCTGACGGGGCAGTCCTGCAAGATTGATTTGTTCAAGGATGCGTTAAAAGAGTTCGTTCCGGGGAGAATGATACAGTTTCGGAAAAGGGCGAATATTGATGCGGCAGATTTTGAATTAAAGATGACTTGTGTGGACGGGGCGCTGAAATATCTGCGTGACCGGAAATATGGGCTGGCAGATATTCACCTGAACAATGGTAAAGCTGTGCTCCCCTATCGGATTACCGCTTATACCCATAATGGAAAAGAAGTGGTACTGGTGGATGGTTTTAAAGACTGGGATACGGCGGGAACTATTTCGAGGAATATGGAGGATTTGATTCTTCCGCTGTATTTGAAAAATACGGACGGGGAGGAACATTGCCGTTTTCAGTATGTATGCAGGCAAGAAGATTTTTCACAGAAAAGCTATGAGGAGATTGAGGCGGTTTATGGTTCCCATATTCTACAGAAAGAGACGGACAGTATTGAGAATGGAGATGTGAAGTTCTTCGTATGGGCAGAACAGGAGGAATGGGGATTTCAGGTTGTTCCGGTTTACTGTGAAATGGATGAGCTTTATCTGGGGAAAGCAGAATTTTTCAGTTTCGAGAGTGATAACTGGGTGAACAGTTTTTTTGACGGGAAGAAATAGGAGTGTGAAGTTTCATGGAAATCAGGGTTCCGGTGTTTGCGGGCAGGCGTATTTTGAAAAAAGAAAGTTTGTGGGATATCAGGGATTACACCTATGCAGGATGGCAGTTGTATTATTCGGAGTATACAGACGGTCTGTTAAAAGGCTGTGATATACGGGCGGAAGATGGTCAGCTTGTCATTGGGAAGGGAATGTTGAAATTTCACGATTTTATTTATCTGATGATGGAAGAGGAGAGAGTGGATTATCAGCCGAAGAACAGGTGGCAGGTGTTGAAAGCAGAATTTTCAGAGGATGAGACAAATCTGGACTATAAGGCATACCGGGTTAGATTCTTTTTGGACGAAGAGATGGAACTGGGGGAGAACCAGATAGAAATGTGTCGGTTTTATCTGCGGGAGGGGTCGGTGCTGCGGGATAGTTATAAGAATTTTGCGGATATGTCAACGGAGTACGATACGATAAATCTGATTTATGCTACGGTGGCAGGTGTTGGGGAGAAAACACTGCATCCGGTGGTGGTTAGGCAGTTTGGTGAAGAGCTTTGGAACATGGAGGAGAAGGATCAGTTTGATTTTGGATTTTGCAGTCTGGTTTGGAATACACAGGGGAGGGTGGAGCGAAAAGTGATTGCGGCATATTTAAGTAATAAGATGAAGAAAGCTGTAGTGGCTAATATCATGTCGTACGATAACCAAATGGTATATGAGAAGCTGGAGAATATCGTGGATAATATGGGAAAATTCAAAAAAGAAAAAGTAAATACCAGAGTGATTATTGTGGATTGAAATGACAAACTGCAAATTTATAGTAATTGAATGATGGTTTAAGAAAGAGAGAAAAAGATGGGAAAAGAAGAATTTTTTGATGAACAAATTATTGACATGATGAATAAGGCAGAACAAAAAAAAGAAAGTTCTAAGGTTAATCAGTCAGAAACAGTGGAAGAACGCAATATATATACTGGTGTCAGGATTTTTGGAAAATGGATATATTTTGAACGTAGTCTTCTGGCAAAAGATACAATTACCATGATGCTGCCGAAGAATTTTGTACCATTAGATCCAGATATGACTAAAAATAAATATCCGTCTGAACATCGACCGGAAACAATTCTTACAGATGAAACAGGAACCATAAATCTGATGTTTCAATATATGGAAGGAGAGGTAAGCGATGCAACAATAGAAAATTTTCGTAATCAGATTTTTGGTATGATGAAACGAGTAAATCCAGGCATTAAAGAGAGAGAAATAGGTTCGGTGGATGTTTTAGGGAAAAAGATTGCTTATGTGGAGTTTTCAAATCCTGCTATGGACGGGAAATTATACAATCTTATGTTCTATTTGGCAGTGAAGGGACAACCATTGATGGGAAGTTTTAATTGTCGAACCAAAGAGATGAAATATTGGAGACCAGTTGCCTTCGAAATGATACAGTCAATCGAAACGGTAGAAACAATAGAATAGGGGGGAGAAGTAAATATGGAAAAAATTATTTCTTTTCAAAATATAGAAGTAGCCCCCTATATAGTAGAACAATTATTAGATGTACGTATTGATCAACAAATGAATGAACATGGTACATTTTATTTTAAGGCACTGCTTCCAGAGGAAAAAAAGGACAGTTATGTGATAAATAACAGTCAGGGAAGCAATGTGAGTTTGTCAGTCAGAGAAACTGACGGAAATAGAGATATTTTGTTTCAGGGAATTGTGCAGGATGTGAAAGTCAAAGCCATACAGGGTTCTTATTATATGGAAGTATATGCTATTTCCTACAGTTATCTTTTGGATATAGGGAAAAAGAGCCGGAGCTTTCAGAATAAACAAATGCTATACAGTGAATTGTTAAATCAGGTAGCCGCTGATTATGCGGATGCTGCGCTTAGGGATGTTATTACTCAAAATGCAAGTATAGGACAATTTATTGTGCAGTACGAAGAGACAGATTGGGAATTTTCTCGAAGACTGGCCTCACATTTTCATACGGGCTTGGTTAATGATGTTCATATAAATTGTCCAAGATGTTATTTTGGTGTACCAGACAATGGAAAACTGAACTTAGAAACGGTTAACTATGTTGTAAAACAAGATATTGGCAAGTATTTAAAATTGTCAAACAGTGGTATCAGTGGATTGAGCGAACAGGATTTTATTTACTATGAGGTGGAAACATATTCACCTGCGGATATCGGAGATGAAGTACAGTTTCAGGGACAGACATTATATGTGTATCAGATTATGGCACGTATGGAAAAGGGAATTTTTGTATACCATTTGACATTAACAACCCGAAAAGGAATGAGTCAGCTTCACCAATGGAATGAACGGATAGCCGGAGCTTCATTAAATGCAAAAATTGTTGCAATTAAAAATGATCAGGTAAAGGTTTCACTGGAAATAGATGAAATTTCAGGACATAATCCGGGAAAATTGTGTTTTTTCCCTTATTCAACAATTTATTCATCACAAGATGGAAGTGGATGGTATTGTATGCCTGAGATTGGTGATAGTGTAAGAGTTTACTTTCCAGATGGTGTGGAAGAGCATAGCTATGCGATAAGTTCTGTACATGAAGAAGTAAATAACAGTTCTCCTGGTGGAGGCAGTGATAGTGTTTCTGGAGGCAGCGGAGAATATAGTGGGCAGAGAGATGATCCTAGTGTCAAGTCTCTTCGTAATCAAGACGGCAAAGAAATTCGTTTAACTCCGGGAGGTATTTATATTATTGCGGATGGTACAGTTATTACCTTAACGGATGAGGGGGGTGTTTTAATTACAAGCGATAAAGATATTGAGTTCAAATCAGATCAGAATATAGTTTTAAGTGCGGAGGAAAATATAAATATTATCGGACTTACGGGAGTTGATTTAAGCTGTAATGAAACAGCATCTGTCAAAATAGAAGAAGATATAAAAGTAACAGGACAGGAAGTAAAATCTAATTAGGTGAGGGGGTGCAGTGTGTGCAAGGAATTGACCTTCAACGAAAAGGTAAAGAGTTGGCTGCTGAACTGGATTACTATGTGAAAAGTCATTTTGAACAGTTAGTTGAACAGTTTGTAGATTGTTTTTCTGAATATTGTAATAAAATCTATGAAATGCAGAGGCAGGGAAGAAAAGGAGCCATTGCCTATATCCATTTTTCTGTGTTGCAAACCAATATTTTATTGAAAAAGCATGAAATCCGTTTGGATGCGTATGATGAGAATTGGTTTTTGGATTACGTGGAATGTAGTGACAGTTATCATGTGGGAGAATTTTATTCTTATTTAGAGCAGTATGGGGATTTGGTGGAGGAGTTACGAAAAAAATCCAATGGAAAGACAAGCTTGGCAGAGGCACAAAGAAGGGTATTTGCAGAAAGCAAGTTGTATCTCTTTTATATTGCTGAATTGATTCGGGCAGGGATGCGGAAGGTTGTTCAGACAGAGGCGTACCAGAGGATAGAGAGGGCACCGTGTTTTGTAGTCTGTATTGGTGGGTATCTGGATCGGTTTGATATTTTGTATAAGGAAGATAATACCATAAAAGATAGCAAAGAGGTAAGAAGTTATCTACAATCCAAAAAGAAAAAACTTTTTAGTTATGAGATTTTTGAAAATTTAGACTTGTCAAAAGGAAATTATGAAGAATTGGAATTTCAATTTTCTTCGTTTGTAGGATGTAATTTTACTCAAAGCAGTTGGAATAAGAGCCATTTACTTTTTAGTAATTTACAAAATACGATGCTGAAAAACACAAAGATGGAAAAAATGAAGATTTTTGATACAGATTTTTCAGGAGCAACGTTAGAACAAGTTGATTTTGCAGGAGCAAAAATAAAGCATGTCTCTTTTGCAGGAGCAAAATTGATTCAAGTAGATTTTTCAAAAGTATTGCTGGCAGAAGAGATTAATTTTCAAGATGCTCAGATTGTGGATTGTAAGTTCCCGGAGGAGGTTGGCAGTGGATTACTTTATCATGAAAACAGATAGACGATTACGTTTGTTGCCGCAAATACAGTTTTCAAAAGAGGGTATTGGTACGAATGTTATGAAGCAATCTATTGCATATGTAAAAGAATATACCGGGCGGTGTATAGACTATCCGGATTATCTGGAAAAACCATATCCTTTGATTGCAGATAAATATAGAAAAATATTACAAAAGTATCAGCAGGATATGGATCTTCAACGGGTGATGCTGATTGAAAAAGAAAGTGGAAAGCAAACGCCGTATTGTTTGATACGTCCGGCAGAGATTGTATGTGCAGATTCAAGTCAGTCCCAATATGATAAAAAAGGGAATGTGCAGGAGTTCGTATTAGATGTGGAAAAGACAGAGGGGCGGAAAATCTTTATGGCAAAGGATTTTAACAGGGAAGTTGTGGTGCGGTTAGATATAGCAGAAAGTATTTTGCGGAGAGAGGCTAATGGAATTTGGTTCGAGCCAGTGAAGATAGCAGGGAGGAGCAGATAAAATGTCAGATGAAATGAAAACTGAAACAGAAGAGATGCACTATCCTTATGTAGTGCGGGGGGCAACTATGTATTGTTCTTGTGGAACACATACAAGAAAATTGGATATGCCGGCATCTCATGGCTCGTATATACGAGATAAAGCGATGATGAATAGGACAGATTGTAAAGTGGGAATTGATAAGAATATTCCACCTTTTGGGGCTTGTCGGTCAGAAACAAAAGATGGGATAGATATAAAGATTGAGGATACAAAGGATTTGTTACAAGTTACGGACGAGGATGGAAATCCAGTTGAGGTTCCATTGCCTATAGAGGGAAAATTGTGTGAACCAGAATTAGCAAAGGAATGGGCAGATGCGCAAGAAGAAACGTTGGTGGATGGAGAACCGGCGCTTACTGTAAAATGCACAATTACCTGTAAGTATGGAGGGGTTATTGGATTTATGGATGCCGGACAGGGAGTGTACTAATGTAAGAGAGGGATAGGGCTTCCGTGTACGCGCAAAGGAGGAATAAAAATGAGTGATAATCAACTTTCTCTTGATGGAATTCCGGATGAATTCATGCAGGGGCAGATAAAAGTAGAATGTCCATATTTACTTCAAATGGTTTATGAACTGAGGATTACCAGAAAATTAAACCAACATGGTCAGATATGGGTAAAAGGTGTTTTACAGGAAGAAGCGGGGAAGGAATGCATTCATCAGGTAGGGAGCAAAGCCCCTGTTGTTGTATATGGAGAGAAAGATTCGGAGAAAATATTACTTTTTTCTGGTGTTGTGACAGATGTAAGTATATCTTACCACGATTGTATTTACTATGTAGAAATCAATGGATTATCATGGAGCAGTTTATTGGATTATGAGGAAAAGAGCCGTTCTTTTCAGAATAAAGAAATGAGTTACTCTGCATTAATTCAACAGGTATTGACAAATTACCAGGGGAGTGCATTTGTCAATAGCACAGCATCTCCAGATCAGGAAATAGGGAAGTTTATTCTTCAGTATCGGGAAACAGACTGGGAGTTTTGTAAACGTCTGGCAACTCATTTTCAAACACAGTTGGTAGCAGATGTATTAGGAAGGGGACCAAGGCTCTGGTTTGGTCTGCCTAAAAATATTGAAACAATAAAAAGCGCGGGTGAAGTAACCATCCAGAAGGATGCAACACAGTATCAGGAGGCAGTTGCAGCCGGTTTTTGGGTGCAGGAGGAGCAGTTTGTAAAGTATCATCTACGAAGTAAAGAACGTTTCGAACTGGGTAATATTGTAGAGTATGAAGGACATCCAATGGTAATAGAAGAAAGTCAGACTTTCTTAATAAAAGGTGCACTTTACTATACTTACATATTGGGATTTGAAGCTTCATTGAGCATACCTAAAAAAAGTAATGCTCATATACAGGGAATTTCTTTACTGGGCAAGGTTTTGGAAACAGAAAATCAGCGGGTAAAATTAGAACTTAAGATAGATGGGGGGCATAATATGGGGCCTGCCTGCTGGTTTCCTTATGCATCGCAGGCAAATAACCTGTTTTATTGTATGCCTGAAATTGGCAGTACTCTTTCGCTGTATTTTTCCAGCAGCGATGAAAATAGTGCGATTGCGATGAATGCAGTGCGGAAAAATGGGGGCAGTTGTGCTAAGACCTCCAACCCCAGGCTGAAATACATGGGAATACCGGAGGGAAAAGAATTAAAGCTGGGAGCAACAGATATTAGTTTTGAGGCACACGAAAAGTTATTTATGAAAATGGTTGCCGAAAATGGGGTATCTATTCGAAGCGATAAAGACTTAAATATTTTTACGAAACAGAAACTTTCTCTGGAAGCAAAAGAATTAATAAAGATATTTGCCAAGACAGGAAATATTGTTGCGGGGGCAAAGGAGGAATCTTCACTTTATTTGCTTGGGGGTTCAGATGGTGATACTCATATTAAAGCAGGAAATAATCTGATTTATGAAGGGCGAAAAAAGGCGATTTTTACTGACCGGCTGAATGAAGAAATTGCTTATGAAGAAAAGAAATTTGAGTGGGGAAAATTACTGAAAAACGTATTGATTGGCTTGGCAGTGGTTGCAGTGGTTGCAGTGGCGGCGGCAGCAGTAGTGGCTTCGGGAGGTGCTGCATTGGCTGCTATCGGGGTTTCTGCATCTGCGGTAGGTATGGGGGCTGCAATTAGCGGGACGCTTGCAGTTGGAGTGATGGCGGTATCAGATATTATGCGGGGAGAGGTAAGTGACTGGCAGGATTATGCTTTAGCTGGTGCAAAAGGAGCAATCGAGGGAGCAGTATCTGGCGCAATTTTGGGAATCAAAGCTTTAAAGGGAGCGAAGCTCCTTACTAAAATGTTCGTCAGTGGTGGAGTTTCCTTTTTGACAGATGCAATTTCGCAAGGGATAGATATTCTTTTTAAAGGTGGAACTTATGACTCGAAACAGGGATTGATATCTTTTGGAATAGGTTTTATAATGCCGGCAACATCTGTAGCAATTCGAAAGACTTCTCGTAAGCTATTGGAAAAATTTGGTAAAAATATGCCTAAATGGTTAGAAAAAGCATTTTGTAAATTGGGTGGAGATCCGGTAGATTTAATTACAGGAAATGTGATATATGATACCATTGATTTTGAATTGCCGGGACCTTTACCATTACAATGGCGGCGTATCTGGTGCAGCGCTAGTCAAGTTGCGGGGCATCTGGGACATGGGACACGTTACAATTATGAGATGGGATTGGAAGTACTGGAAGAGGAACTGGCAGTAATAGTTTTTTTAAATGATGGGCGTGCATGTGTATTCCCTGATATTATAATAGGGGAAGAAGTTTTTAGTGATGAAAATAAACTTCTTTTAAGAAGAAAAGAGGATCATTACCAATTGTTTGATCCGGAAAGCAGATATAGTTATCTGTTTGATCCGAGTTCAAATGGTTATTTACCGTATAAACTTACTAAGATACAGAATCCGCAGGGGCATCACATACAGTTTTTCTATGACCATAACGGATATTTATGTCAAGTGGTAGATAGTGTAGGAAGGAAACTGGATGTCATAACGAACCCTGAAGGACGCATTACACAGGTGGCTTTAAAAGAGAATTGCCAGGATTCACATGTGTTGGTTTGTTATTCTTATAATGAAAAACAGGATTTAGAGAAAATCACTGATGCAGTTGGTGCAGATACTTGTTTGGAATACCGGAATCATTTATTAGTACGGAAAATTGATAGAAACAAGAATTCCTTCTATTGGAAATATGATAAGTATGAGGAAGGAGCTAGAGCAGTTGGAACATGGGGAGACGGAGATGCCTTAAACTTGCAGATTGATTACTATGATGAGGAAAGGTATAATACAGTTAGAATACAACAGGAAAACCGACTCAGTGAATATCATTATGATGAAAGAATGCTCTGTACGAAAATCATATATCCTGACTTGACTGAAACAAGAGAAGAGTATAATGATAAATATCAGTTGATAAGTCAGACTGACGAAGAAGGACGTTTTACGTTGTATCAGTATAATGGCTGGTCGCAAATTACAGCGATTACGCGGGCAGATGCGAGTAAAGTATGTTTTTCTTATGATGAAACAGGGCGGCTTGTGGAGGTAAAAAACCCGGAAGGAGGAATCAGACAGTGGGTTTATCATGATGATGACACGTTAGAGAAAACGGTAGATGAAGCAGGGATGGAAACCGTATACCAGTATAACCAATATAAGTTGGTGGAAAAAGTAATTTATGCAAATCATGCAGAAGTTCTTTTGGAGTATGATAGTTACTTGAATTTGAGCAAAGTTACGCTGCCGGATGGTAGTTTTTCTACGTGGGAATATGACCAGAGAGGAAATTGCCTCACGGCAAAAAATCCTTTAGGTGCGGTGGAAACATACAAATATGACAATTTAAATCGTATGATAGGAGTAAAACTGGCAGATGGAAACGAAGTCCAGCTTACTTATGATGCCTATGATAATGTACTTTGCGCAAAAGATAGAAAAACACAGGTGGAATTTACATATACTATATTGGGAAATATAGCTTCAAGAAGGCAGGGTAATCGAAAAATAGTATATGAATATAACAAGCAGGAAGAGTTGGTTTCCATTACGAATGAAAAGGAAGAAGTCTATCGTTTTGAGCGAGATGTAAAGGGGAATATTGTTAAGGAGACAGGGTATGACAATTTAACCCGCACATATGAACGAGATTATTCTGGTCTTGTTACAAAAA